>NZ_JBPKJK010000198.1:0-14494 GCF_051756985.1 Saccharothrix sabaoui | reverse complement strand
CAGGCGGCGCGGGCCGCGCCGAACCGGCCGGCCAGCTCCTGCCAGGCCCGGTCGGCCTCGCCGGCCATCCGCCCGCGGGTGGCCTGGTCGGCGGTCTCCGGCGGGTCGTTCGCCCGCGTGGTCTGCCAGAACGCCAGCCCGGCCGTCACCTCGTCGGCCGTGAGCAGCGGCTCGTGGGTGTCGACGTGGAGGGTGTCCGGGTAGATGCGCACGAGCAGCGACGTGCCGACGAACCGCGTCTCCAGGCGCACCGGCAGCAGCGCGATCGGGGTGTCGACGGCCGTGCGCCAGTCGTAGGTCGGGGTGGTCATGCGGTGGCTCCGTCGAGTAGGTCGGAGGCGTGGATCGCCACGCGGTGGGGCAGGCGCAGCAGCCCGCCGGCGGTGGGACCGCCGGGGCGGGACCAGTCCGGTGCGGCCCCCTGCGGCCCGAACCGCGGTTGGGTGGGTGGTTCGGCGAACACGAAGAACCAGCCGGCGGCCCCCTGCTCGGGGTGACCGGGCAGGTCCGCCGGGTCCAGCGGGAAGGTGAACACGGCCAGGTCGTCGCCGAGGACGCCGGTGGCCGTCGGGTTGACCGCCGGGCCGCCGGGCTCGCGCCCGGCGGCGGTGCGGACCGCGGGCACGGCCTGCACGACGGTGTTGGGGAAGCGCCGCAGCAGCTCGGCGCGCACCAGCAGCGTGACGCCGTCGCCGGACGCCGCGCCGGTGGCCACCTCGCGCAGCTCCCGGTCGCCCCACCGCTCGATCGGCAGCACGTCGCCGTCGTCGTCGCCCGCCGTCGTGCCGCGGGTGTCGAAGAACCGCCGGAACCAGGTGGCCCGGCCGGTCGACGGGTAGCCCCGCCACACCAGCTCGCGGCCGAACTCGGTGTTGACGCCGGCCAGGTAGGCGGCGACGAACTCGCCGTTGCCGGTCATCAGCGCCAGGCAGTCAGGCGGCAGCGCGTCCGCGCCAGGCGCCACCAGCTCGGCGAACCGCTCCAGCAGCGGCCCGGACATGGGCTGCGGGAACACCGGCTCGTAGAACCGCGGCCGCAGCGGGTCGGGTTCCGCGCCGTCGGCGGTGAGGCCGCGCGGGGCCCCGGGCAGGGGGGCACCGGGCAGCGGCGCGCCGTCCAGCGCGATGCGGTCCAGCACCCGGCGGGCGATGGTCTCGCCCGGTGCGAGCGCCGCCGACACCTCACCGACCAGCGAGGACACCTCGTAGTCGGCCTCGTGCCACACGTCGCCCGGCGTGGCGGTCACCTCGGTGACCGTCCGCCGCTGGTGCGCCTCCGCCGCGGCGACGAACCGGTCGGCGAACGCGGCGACCCTGGCCCGCCGCGTCTCGTCGACGTCCCCGACGATCCGCCGCGTCCGCGGTCCGGCCGCGCCCACGCCGACCGCCGCCGTCGTGTGCGGGTGCTCCGGCGCGGGCAGCTCCTCCACCGGCAGCTCCTCCGCCGGCTGGGGCTCGGGGAACGGACCCGGGAACGGGCCGGGCGGCGGCACCGGGTCCGGCTGGGGCTTCGCCGCGACCCCCGCCTCCGGGTCGGTGCCGCCCGGTCGGGCCCCGGCGGGCCACGGCTCCACCTCCGGCGGCGGCACCGGCTCGAACGCGGTGTCGCTCACCACCTGGCGCACCTGAGTGGTCCGCCACTCGGTCCTGCCGTCGTCCGGCGAGGTGACCGGGTAGGTGACGTGGGCCAGCAGCTGCGCGTCCAGCCCGCCCCCGACCTCGGTGACGACCAGGTCCAGCGACGGGAAGTTCTCCTCGCCCTCCAGCCGGGGACCGATCGTGGCGGCGGTCACCGCCTGGCCGGGCCGGGGGGAGTCGAAGAAGGACCGGATGCCGGTGTAGCGCAGTTCCCACACCGGACCGCCCCACCCGTCGGTCGCCTCGCGCAGCCACGCCACCACGACGTCGGTCGGCTCCGACCGCTCCTCGCGGGACGTCGGGGGCACCCACGCGACGGTGGTGGCCGCCTGACGGCCGTGGTACCTCTCGTCGAAGTAGCTGAACCCCCTCGTGATCGTCCCGTCCGGGCGGGACGCGACGCCGGTGATCCCGGTCCCGTCGGCGACGAACACGACCAGCTCGTCGGGACCGGACGCGACGCGCCGGGCGCTCAGGCTGAGGGGCCCGTCGTACCGGTACGGGTGGACCTGCTGCCAGCGCGCCGCGCCGATCTCGGTGAGGCCCGAGGCGGTGCCGTACCCGGTGGGGGTGAGCCCGGTGACCCACCGCACCAGGTGGTGGGTGCGGTACTGCGGGTACGTGCCGTCCACGTACTCGTCGCGCCGGTAGAGCAGGGCGAGCGCGGGCACGCTGTCCCGACCCCGGATCAGCGACCCGGCGGCGAGCACCGCGTCGGCGGGGAACCCGTCGGGCGGCGGCACCTCGAACGCGCCCGGTGCGGGCGCGCGGCACGTGCCGTCCGGTGCCAGGTCCCGGTCCACGGTGATCCGCAGGCCACCGGGCACCCAGGGGTTCGGTTCCGCGGTCACCACGTCGGCCATCAGCCCGTGCCGGCCCGGGGTGACCAGGGGCCGCCGGGCCTCCGGCCGCGCCCAGGCCCGCCACCACGGCGACGCCCCGGCCACGGTGTCGCCGCCGGGCCGGGGGAAGCCGCGGAAGTTCACCCAGTCGAACGTCGGGTACGCGATGTCGCCGGCCGGGGGCGTGAACAGCGGCAGCTCGGCCCTGGCCAACCTGCTCACCGGGGCCACCAGCGGTGCCGCCGGGGTCGCCCCGGCCCGCCTGGCGACCGCCGTGGTGGGCCGCAGCGCGCGCGTCGCGGCGGCCGTCACCGCGCCCGCCGCCGCGTCCTGCGTGGCCAGCTCCCCGGCCACGGTCCCGGTGCCGGTGGGCAGCCGGTCGAGCACGGGCGCCGCGCGTTGCAGCACCACGTCCGCCTCGTCGTCCGCCCCTGCCTCGCCCGCGTCGAGCCGGCGGGCGAACCCGGCGGGGTCGGTGGGGGCGAGGTGGCGCCGGTGCAGGTTGTCGCCGACCGCGCGGGCGGTGCTGCCCCGGCTCAGCTCGGCGTTCGCCCGGCCGAGCGCGGCGGCCTGCGCCCAGGCCGCCGACATCAGGGCTTCCTGCTCCTCGCGCACGACCTGGGCGCCGATGCCCGCCGCGGCGCGCAGCCGGGGGTCGGTGTTCAGGGTGAGCAGCCACGGCGGGGCGTCGGCGGGCAGGCCGCGCGGCGTCCCGGCGTGCGCGCCGAGGTACACGGGCGGGGCCAGTTCGGTCTCCCCGCGCTGGAGCAGCACCCGCACGGCCAACGACCACGACGCGGGCACCGGCCGGTCGGGGGTCGCCCCGGCGGGGTGCAGCGCGGGCAGCACCGGGGCGATGCCCGGGTTGTCGCCCAGCGCGGCGTCCAGCTCGGGGTCGGCGCCGCGGTAGGCGAGCCGTCGCCGGCCGTCGCCGGGGGTCGTCGCCCGCAGCTTCGCGGCCAGCGAGGGGAAGTCCCCGCCGGGTCCGGTGGCGAACCGCCACGAGTGGTACACCGGCAGGCGCACCTCGGCCGCGCCCGGCAGCCACGCCGGACCGGTCGTGTCCCCGGCGGGCTCGTCGCCCAGCCCGGCCGCGACGCCGTGCGCGAACGCCGGCACCAGGCACGCCAGGTACTGCCGCCCGGACACCAGCGGCGTCGGGCACACCAGTCGCGACACGGCCCGCTCGGGGTGCCCCGCGAGCACGTCCTCGACGGTCTCGTCCCCCGCGGTGATCACGTCGGCGTGCGCCCACGCCGGGCTGTCGGCCAGGGAGGGGAGCACCCGGCCGGGGGCGGTGAGCACGGCGAGCCGGTCGGCGCGGCGCGGCGCGAACGCCACACCGGGCTCGGCGGTGTCCACGACCACCAGCACCAGCCACGGCCGCAGCAGGCCGTCGGACGGGCGCGGGGCCAGCGGGGTCAGCCGCCACGGCAGCGCCGGGTCGTCGAAGTCGATCGCGGCCAGGTACTCCGGTTCGGCCGCGGTGGCGCCGGGCGTGGGCTCGGTGCGCACGACCTGCCGCTCGTCCAGGCCCACCACGTCGCCGGGGCCGTGCAGCTCCAGGTCGGGACCGGCGACGCGGACGCCGTTGACGGTCAGGCCGGTGCCCAACCTGCCCCGGGCGGGCACGGGCCGGGCGCCGTCGTCGGTCTCGGTGAGCTGCGCGGCCAGCGGGTCGCGCACCCACGACAGCAGGTGGCGGCCGGCCGGTCGTGCTGCGGAGGACCGGGTGGGCCGCTCACTGGGCGCCGTCATGCCGACACCGTCTCCTTCTCCGGGCGGGCCGCCCGGCGTTCTGCGGTGGCGGCGACCGCGTCGGCGGTCTCGCTCACCGGGACGACGACCAGCGGCTCCGGTCCGGCGGGCGCGCGCCGCAGCCGGTCCAGTGCCTCGGTCCTGGTCAGCCGCGTCGCCGCGGCCGGGTGGTCGGGGCCGGCCGCCGCGCGGGCGACCCCGGTCAGCGTGCGGGCGTCGACCACCGCGTACGCGTTGTCCCGCACGTCGAGCGCCAGGCCGAGGCGCGGGTCGGCGAACCGCGCCGTCCCGCTGTCCCGGGTGGCGGCCCGGCCGGCCGCGCCGCCGCCGGCGAGCACCAGCAGCTCGTCGGCGGTCAGCACGTGGTCGGGGCCGGCCGCCGCGAGCCGGGCGGTCGCGCCCAGGGCGTCGACGACGGTGGTCCGGTAACCCAGTTCGACGAAGGTCCCCGCCGAGTCGGCGGTGCCGGTGCCGCCGGCGGCGGTGAACACCACACCGGACGGCATCGCCTCGAACGACGGCGCGGCGAGCCGCTCCTCGTCGCCGAGCCGGAAGAACTGGGACCGCGCGAACGGGTCGCGCACCTCGATCACCTCGGCGGCCCGCCCGCCCAGGTCGGCCCCGGTGACGGCGATCCGCGCGTCGCCGGCGATCGGCGCCGTGCCGAAGTGGTCCAGGTGCAGGCCGCCCAGGGGCGCCACGCGCTGCCGCGCGGTGATCCGCGACGACGGCGACACCAGGAGACCGCGGCTCGCGGCCCCCGGCCGGACGGTGATCGCGGGCAGCGCGGCCTGGTCGTCCACCTGCCAGGCGCCGGGCGAGGCCAGGGCGTCGCGGACGAGCGACAGCACCGGTCGCGCGGCGGGGGCGATCGGCGCGGGGGCGCGGCCGAAGCGGCTCTCGAAGGCCACCTCGGCGGACAGGAACAACACGTCCACCCGGGCGCGCCCGCGCACGTGCCACTCACCCGGACCGCGCAGGTGCAGCGACGCCGCCACGCCGAGCAGCAGGTGCCCCTGCCAGCGCACCGCGACGAGCAGGTCCAGGTCCACCTCGAACCCGAACGGGTCCAGCTGCACGAGCACGTCGAGGCCGACCGCGCCGTCCGCGGTGAACGAGCCGGCCTTGGCGTGCACCTCGACCCGGCCGCCCAGTTGCAGGGTGTTCGCGGTGATCGCCAGGTAGGAGCTGAACCGGGCGCTGACCGCCGAACCGGGGTTGCCGATGGCCAGCGCGAGCGGCGCGAGCTTCGGGAACGAGGGCGGCGGCGCGTAGCGCGGGTGGAAACCGCCCGCGCTGAGCACGAAGTCACCGTCGCCGCTCCACCGCGCGCGCAGCGCCATGCCGCCGGTGAGCGTCCACTCCAGCACCCGCGAGTCGTAGAGCCGGGCGTCGACGTCGAGGGTGCCCTCGCCGAAGTCGAGGAAGCCGACCGCGTCGAGGTTGATCTCCACGACCGGCGCGTCCTCGTGCGGCAGCAGCACCCTGACCCGGCCCATCGCCACCAGCCGCACGGGCCTGGGCAGCTCGACGGCCAGGCCCAGGTCGGCGGTGATGACCGCGGGCGTGCCCCAGGTCAGCCGCGCGGTGGGGCCGAACACGACCCGGCCGGGGGAGGCCGGGAAGATCGACTCCAGGCGGCCGAGCAGGTCGGTCTCGTGGCCGATGACGTCGCCGGGCGCGAGGATCGCGGCCAGCGAGCCGTCACCGATCGCGGCCTGGAGGCGCGCCTTGTCGAAGGAGCGGTTGACGCCCAGCAGGCCGCCCACCGAGGCCAGGTTGAAGCCGAAGCCCAACGGGATCGGCTGCGGGAACCGGGCGTTGACGACGAGCAGCAGCGAGAACCCGGAGCGGCCGTCGGGGAACCTGGTGGTGAGCAGCCCGAGGGCGGAGAGCCGGACCTTGGCGAACTCCAGGTCGACCCCGCCCGCGTAGCGTCCGGCGTCCTCGTCGAAGGACAGGAAACCGGCTCCGGTGACCACGCCGGCGTCGACGCGCAGCGCCACGCCCGTCGGCGGCGTGAAGCGCACGCCGAGCTGCGCCGGGCCGAGGTTGCCGCCGCCGTCGGGGAACGTCAGCTCGCCCGTCACCCCGAGGCCGTCGACGGTGGCGCGCACCGGCCCGAGGTCGAACCGCAGGTCGGTGGACGCGCTGAGGGCGAGCTTCCGCTCGGCGACCGAGGCGGCCAGCGCGAGGCGGACGGCCTCGACGGTGACCGGGCCGAGCCGGAGGTGCAGCGGCACCGCGCCGGTGTCCAGCGACGCGCCGCCGCCCAGCACCAGCCCGCCCGCCCGCGACCAGGCCAGGGCCGCGGTGATCGGCACCCGGAACTCCACGCCCTTGAGCGCGGTGGCCAGGAAACCGTCGCCGTCGGCGGCCGGCCGCACGACCAGCGCCGCCTTCTCCGCGCCGACCGACAGCCCGTAGTCGGAGCCGTTCGGGCGCAGCCGCGCGAACAGCCGCACCAGGAACTCGTCCAGCTCGAACCGGGTGCCGGTCGCCGAACCGACGCGCAGCGCCGGCCCGTCCTGCGCGGTGCGCCGCGCCGCGGTCAGCTCGACGTCCACCTCGGTGCCGGCGCCCTCGACGACCAGGCCCCCGGAGCCGATGGCGAACGCGGCACCGCCGGCGCCGACGCCCGCGCCGAGGTTCCACCCGCCCGCGGCCGTGGTGAAGTCGATCTCGCCGTGGGGCACCACGACCAGGCCGAGGCCGCCGGACTCGTCCGGGGACAGGGCGATGCTCGCACCCCAGGACGCCTTCGCGTCACCGGCCCCGACCGTGCCGCCCACGGTCAGCATGTGCGCGGAGACCTCGGCGGTGCCGCCGCCGACGTCGGGACCGGAGCCCGCCTTCACGCCGTACGAGGCGGTCAGGCCCAGTTCCGTGAGCAGGGCGGCGATCCGGGGGAACAGCGCGTCGGCGAGCGCGGCGAGGTCGTCACCCGGCCCGTACACGTCGGTCAGCACGGCGCGCGGATCGGCGAACAGGCCGACCAGGCGATCCGGGTGCACCGCGGCGCGGCGGTGGGGCAGCCGCACCGGGCGGCCGGCGTCGTCCGGGTCCGGTCCGCCCGCCGGGCCCTCGCCGGTGGGGTCGAGCACGCCGAGCAGCGCGAGTGCGCGGCGCAGCAGCGGGGCCCGGTCGGCGAGGTAGCCGTCCAGGAGGTGACCGGTGAGGTCCTCGCCCATGTGCGCGAGGACCGACGGCGGCAGGGTGGCCCTCCACGGCTGCGGCAGGCCCCGCAGCGCGCCCATGGCCTCGCCCACGGCGGCGGCGTGCTCCGCCGCGACCTCCAGCGAGTCCGGCACGCCGCCGTCGAGCAGCTCCTCGACGGCGGCCAGCGCGGACCGCACGCCGGCGACCCAGGTGGTCAGCTGCGCGTCGAGGGTCGTGATGTCCTCGACGCCGAGGCGTTCGCCGAGGGCGTCGAGGTCCCAGCCGAGGCGGCGGGCCAGTTCGGCGCGCTGCTCGGGGCCGTCCGCGGCGAGCAGCAGGGGTTCGGCGAACTCCCGCAGCTCGGCCCAGAGACGGGTCAGCAGGTCCTGGTCGGTGCTCATGCGCCACCTCCGGGGGCGGTGTTGCCGTGGCCGTACGGGTGGGGCAGGCCCTCGCGGTCGAGCAGGAAGGAACCGCGCTCGCGCTTGAGCTGCCGCTCGCTGACCGGGAACACGGCGGGGTCCACGCCGGTGACGCCGGGCGCGGGCAGGTCCCTGATCTCCAGCTTGAAGTCCTTGTTGAGCTGGGCCGGGTGGGTGAACCACAGCGGCCAGGCGCTGACCTCGTTCGTCGTGCTCTGCAGGTTGCCGCGGACGTGGTGGTTGGCGCGGTGCAGCAACCCCGCGACCAGGGCGTGTTCGTGCGCGTCGCCCCAACCGGCCGGATCACCGGTGAAGTCCGGGGCCACCCGCGGCCCGCCGGTCGGCGACCACGGGTCGAGCGGCGCGCGCCGCACGGCCTCGGCGCAGGTGCCGCACTCGCCGTTCACCGCCACGGCGTACGCGGGGCGCAGCTGGTTGTGCCAGATCTTGTCGCCGGGGTTGGGGCCGAACACCGTCGCCGGGCTGAGGATGTGCCAGCGGTAGAGCAGCGCGACTCCCCACTCGGAGGTGACCACCTCACCGATGCGGGGGCGGCGCGTCGTGCCGGCGTCCCCGGCCGTGTCCGGAGGCACGGGCTCGGGGGGATCACCGGGGTCGTGGGGCCAGGTGGCGCCGAGCCCGTCGCAGATCCGCTGACCCGCCGTCCGGTACATCGCGCGGCGGACGTCGTCGCTGGTCCGCACGGCCATGAGCATCCGGTAGAAGACGTGCCAGGAGTGGAAGTAGTCGTACTCCCGCACAGTGGCGTCCAGCGCCCGCGGGGCCAGGTCGTCGGGCAGCATCGCGTGGTTGGCGTACTTGCGGCCGGTGCCGTCCCAGACCCCGGTCTCACCCCACCTCTTCGCCGGGCGGATGCCGTCGGCGGCGAAGTGCTCGTGGAACGCCTCCGGGTAGAGGTGCTCCAGCAGCGCCAGGAACCCCCAGAACTCCCCCTTCTCCACGGTCCACTCCGGGTCGACCGCGATGTCGTGCGGACCGGGCAGCGGGGGTGCCGGGGTGGGCAGCTGCGGGAGGAACCTGCCCATCGTCCAGTGGCACGGCCCCATCGACAGGAAGGCGTTGTCGTAGCCGTTGATCCCGTCGAAGTACCCGATCGCCTCCACCTCGGCGACGGCGCGGATCACCTTGTACGTCGACAACCTGCGCCGGCCGGCCAGCCGCGCGCCGGCGCGCTGCTCGTCGGTGGTGCCGGCCGGGGTCGCGATCTCCGCGACGAGCGCGGCCACGGTCGGGTTCCCGGTGAGCATGGTCTCCGGCTTCATCTCCAGCCGTTTCCACATGGTCTCGGCGCGGCTCATCTGCCCGCCGTCGACCTGCACGGTGACCTCGGGCCGCCCGACGACCCCGTTGGCGGGGTCGGGCGTGATACCGCTCTGCACCAGCGGTTTGGAGGCCCCCATGTTGTTGGTCCAGGCGCTGAGCACCACCATCCGCGGTCGCTTGTCCTCACCGCCCGCCGGGTCGGTCGAGGGTGGTTGGGCCACCGAGTCGGCCTCGGCCACGGTGAAGCGGCCGGTGAAGTCGGTGGCGTACTCGCGCCAGGAGCCGCTGGTGGCCCTACCGGGTTCGGTGTGGTGCCACAGGTTCCCCCTGCCCGGTGCGACACCGGTGGGGTTGCCACCGCCGACGACCATGGCCTCGATCACCACGGGGCAGCGCAGGCGGTTGGCCAGCCAGTGGCTGATCAGCCTCCGGGTGTTGCGGTCCACGACGCCGGTGACCTGGTCCTCGGGCCGGTCGAAGCGGAAGTCCGTGGGGATGTCCACCGGTTCCAGGCGGTCGAGGTAGCGGGACGGCTCGGTGCCGGGGTACTCCTTCTCCCGCGCGCCCTTCGCCTGCCGGGCGTAGACCTGGAACTCGCGCACGGCCCACTGGGTGAACTGTTCGAACCTGCCCGCGGGATCGCGGCCGGCGATCAGGAAACCGAGTTCGACGAGGTCCCCCTGCAGGTCGGCCACGTGCGTGCCGGCGCTCTGCCGCACGCCCCAGTACGACGCCTGCACGCCGGGCCTGGCGTCGAAGTCGCCGCGCCGCAGCGCCCTGCCGTCGTAGCGGTCGTCGTCGTACCAGCCCCAGCCGGGCTCGAACCCGATGTCGAAGCGGGTGCGGCGCGCGGTCTCCCGGCCGTCCTCCGCCCACCACCACTGGGCGGCGTGCGCGGTGGCGACGGCGCCGGGCACCACCGGCGGGGTGGTGGCCGGCGCGCCGGGCGCGGGCGCGGGGACCGTGCTGAACGTGATGTCGCCGAGAGCGCTCTCACCGACCAGCTCGGACCCGGCGGCCCACCAGTTGCGGTGGTGGTCGTGGTTGTGCGCGGCGTACCGGTAGCGCGCGAGGTTCCACGCCTTCGGCGCGCCGGCGGGGGTGGGCGGCGGCTCGTGGGGGTCCTCCCACGGCCAGGGCTGCTCCGCCACTTCCAGCAGGTCCTCCGGGCGCGGCGCGGCGAGCAGGGAGCTGCGCAGGAAGTCGGCGCGCCACGCCCAGTGCGGGCTCACCGTGGTGCGGAGGTCCGGGGTGACCTCGGCGACCTGCGGCCTGCCCTCGATCGTCCACGTCGCCGGGGTGCGCGCCGCGCCGGTGAGCCGCACGCCGACCGGCAGCGGCTTCTGCGTCGCGGCGGAGGTGTGCGCCTGGTCCCAGCCCGCGAAGTCGCGCCACGGCGCGAGCACGGCCTGCGGGTCGTAGCCCTGCACGTGCAGCCGCCGCCCGAGCGCCGTGGTGTTGCGCAGCGGCGCGGCGGTGAGCTGCCCGACCACGGCCTCCACCGCGTCCGTGCCGCTGCCGTAGGCCGGCGCCTTGGCGGAGAACCGCATCCGCACGGCGGACGCGTGCCCCTGTCCGCCGGTGAGCACCAGCACGCGACGGGTGCGCTTCCCCGCCGTGCCGGGCACCTCCTCGGTGGTGATCTTGGTCATCGTGCGGTGCAGCGACGCCGCGTGCGAGGACCACGAGTAGGGCCGCGCGGTCGGGTCGGCCTGCTCCTGCCGCCGGGTGAGCACCAGCGGGACGGCAGAGACGACGAGCGCCACCGAGCCGGCGGTCGGTTCGGGCAGCAGCCGCAGCGCGGCCACCACGCCCTCGTCGCGCAGCGGGGCGGGCGGGTCGCCCGCGGCGGCGGGGTAGCCCCGGTCGGTCTGGGTGTCCAGGAACAGCAGCTGCCAGCGGTCGCGGGTGAGCGCCCAGCTGTAGGTCAGCGCGGTCGCCGGGCGCGCCAGGGCGGTCGACGGCGCGCCGACCAGGCCGTCCACGTCCGCGCCGGCCGCGGCGGGCACGGCGGGCGCCAGCCAGGTCTGCAACCGGGTGAGCAGCTGCGCGCCCGGTGCGGTCCCGGTGAACTGCCCGGGGGTGTTGCCCCAGGCGTGCAGCACGGCGTTCGCGGCCAGCGCGTTGACCAGCACCCGCTTGCCCGCCGGGTCGCCGAGCAGCTTCACCGCCGAGGCGCGCGAGGCGTTCCAGCCGGGCGCGGCGTCGTGCGCGCCCATCGTGCTGAGCACCGGCACGTTGGCCATCGCCCGGCGCGCCCGGTGGAGCGACGAGCGGAACGCCACCAGCCGTTCGCGGGCCCGGAGGTAGGCCGTGAACAGCTCGACCTCGCCCTCGACCACCACCGGGGCGGTGTACGGCGCGCCGGCGGCGATCTTCGCCCGCAGCTCGTCGGGCAGCCGCGTCCAGTCCAGGTCGGGGTGCACCTGCTCGATCGCCGGCATCGCCGGCCACGCGGCGTCGGACAGCGCCAGCAGGTGCAGCGCGACGTGCTCGGCGAAGGACAGCAGGTGGTTGTCGGCGGCGCGCAGCCCGATCCTGCGCGCGAGCGCGGCGCGGCGGTGCGTGCCGAGCACGGCCGGCTGCTCGTCGTCGGCGAGGCCCGGGAGCTGGTCGTGGGCGAGGCCCCACTTGGCCGCGGTCGCCCGCACCAGCGCGAGCAGCAGCGCGGAGGCGTCGTCGGTGCGCACCTGGTCCCCGGTGAGCACCAGCAGGTGCGGGCGCACGCCGGTCGAGGGGTCGGTCAGCGCGTCCCGGACGAGCTGGTCCGCGGTCGCCAGGGCGTCGGGGCCGTCGGCGTCGGGCCCGCGGTCGCCGCCGTGCAGCACGCGCAGCCCCGCCGGGTCGTCCGGCGGCACCTGGAACCCCGGCAGCCGCCGTCCGGCCGCCGGGTACCCGACCACGCCCACCGGGTCGGGGCTCAGCTCCCCGCCGGCCAGCAGTACACCGGGGGAGAGGAGCGTGGTGGCCGCCGCCCCGTCCGGCACCGGGGCGGTGCTGCCGTCGGGCGGGCCGAGGAACAACTGGTACCGCAGGTCGGCACCGGGTGCCGCCGGGGTGCCGCCCTCGGCGACCGCCGAGGTGACGGCGACCACGTGCAGCCGCTCGCCCAGTCGTGCCGTCTCGGCGGTGCCCACCTGCACCACCGCCGTACCCGCGCCCTGCGGGGTCTCTCCCGAGTAGACGCGCAGCGTGACCTTGCGCGGGGTGCGCAGGGCCACGAACACGGTCACGGAGTCGGGGCTCACGCGCCGCAACACCGGTCCGCAGACGATCTCCGGATCGTTCATCCACCATGCCTGTCGCTAGGTCTCCGGGAGCCAACTGATCATGAGTCCCGCTCGCAGAAGTCGTGGTGAAAAGGTCTCGCGTTACACCCCTAAAAGGTTTTTCACCGACGGTGATCATGTCGGCACGCAGGGCTCCGGCAAGATCAACCGGTCCTTCGTCAAGCGGATTTCCTTGCCCTGCAACGGAAAGCCCAACGACGATCATCCATTCGGCGCAAATTCATCTCCATCGGGTCCCGATGCGACCGCCGGGTGTAACGCTCCGCCGGGGTCTCGGTATGTGGCCTGTGCGCACGGCCGGTCCGGGCGCGATCGGTTCCCCGGTGCTCCGCCCCGGACGGGTGCGGAGCCGCGACCCCTCGTGGAGCACATGATGCAAGTCGACGTCCCGCACGGCCCGGCACCGCGGTCCGGCGGGTGGTGACCCGTGGCCGCGTACGGCAGCAACAGCCGCAACGGCGCGAAGGTCAGGCTCGTCGTGGCCCACACCGCCGAGGGCGCCCGCACCCGCGGTGACCTCGCGGCGTTCTTCGACGGCAACGACAACGCCTCCTCGCACGCCGTCATCGACGCGGGCGGGGTGCTGGACCTGGTCGACCGCTCGCGTGCGGCGTGGACGCTCGGCAGCGGCAACCCGATCTCGGTCAACGCCGAGATGTGCGCGTTCGCCCGGTGGACGCGGGCCCAGTGGCTGTCGGAGAGCCCCGTCGACGGGTGCGCGAACCCCAGGCAGATCGTGCGGAACTTCGCCGCCTGGGCGGCTCGCGAGTGCGACGCGCTGGGCATCCCCAAGCGGGTGCTCACCGTCGAGCAGGTCCGGGCCGGGCAGGCCGGGATCTGCGACCACCGGACCTACAACCGCGCCTACGGCGCGGGGGACCACTGGGACGTCGGGGACGGGTTCCCCTGGGACGTCTTCACCAACGACCTCGACGGAGGGGACGACATGCCGACCAAGGACGAGTTCAAGGCGTGGACGCAGGAGGCCATCATCCAGCTCAGGGGCAACGACGGCCGCAACGTGCTGGACGGCGTGATCCAGACCCGCAACGAGCCGCGGGACCGGGCGCGCGAGGCCGTCGCCCTGGAACTGGCGGGGCTGCGCGCGGCGTTCGACCAGCTCGCCCAGGCGTACGCGCAGGAGCGGGACCTCGACGCGGCGAAGATCAAGCAGGCGGTGGCCGAGGCGATCCGGGAGAACGTCGTGAGGGTCGACGTGAACGTGAAGTCGGCGAGCGCGGTCGAGTAGCCCCCGCCCGGCGCGGCGCGGGGCGGGGCGGGGGCGGACGACCCGGTCAGGTCAGCAGCAGGACCACCAGGCGCACGATGCCGACGAGCAGCGCGGCGACCAGCACGCCGACGGTGACGATCAGCCAGCGCACGGCCCGGCGGACCAGGGCGAACTTCCGCTCCGCGATGCCCGCGATCGTCTGCACGTCGGCGGCGGTGTCCTCGGCCTCGTGGTCGAGGGCCTCGTCGTAGGCGTTGATCAGCATCGAGGTGGTCTTGTGCAGGGAGTGCGGCCACGAGCCGGGCCGGCGGCCGTCCAGGTCGTCCGGGTCGAGCCCCCGGGGCAGGGCGACGCGCACGGCGCAGACCAGCGAGTAGGCGCCGGGCAGCCCGGCCAGGCACACCACCAGCAGTTCCAGGCGGGGCAGGTCCGCGGCGATCTGCGAGACCAGCCCGGCGAGCAGGGCCAGCCCGATCACGATCAGGGCGGCCAGGCCGTCGCCGCGCCAGAGGTCCTCGCGGCCGGTGGCGTGCACGCGTTGCAGCCAGGACAGCACCCGGGGCGCCCGGTCGGCGGCGCGCTCGCCCTGCGCGCGGGCGGGAGGCGGGGGAAGGGGGGAGGCGGTGGGAACAGGGCGGGGAGCGGGGCGCCCGGTGAGGCCCTGTCGCGTGTCGGTCACGGACGCAAAATATTCTGGTCCCACCGCCGTTGTTCGCGGATTCGCCCGACCGCTTCGGGATCACCCCGGCAGCCGCCCGGTCGTCCGCTGAGGACGGTCCGGTCGCACCGCTCGTGCGGCGGGGCCGTCCTCAGCGGACGGAACCGGGCCGGCGCCGGTCGACCCGGTCGGATCGTCCACGGTGGAGGGATG
>NZ_JBPKJK010000197.1:0-14674 GCF_051756985.1 Saccharothrix sabaoui | reverse complement strand
GAACACCCTCGCACCGGCCCTCGCGCCGGACCCGGCGCCGTCCGCCCCCGCGCCGTCCGACCCGGCGCCGTCCGACCCGGCGCCGTCCGCTCCCGTGTCCGCGGGCACCACGTCGTCGAGGAAACCGCCGGACTGGTGGCGCCACAGCCTCGCGTACGCCCCGTCCGCGGCGAGCAGCTCGGCGTGCGTGCCCTGCTCCGCGATCCGGCCCCGGTCGAGCACGACCAGCCGGTGCGCTACGACCAGCGCCGTCCGCCCCTCCATGAGCCGCCACAGCGCCTCCTGGACCAGCACCTCGCTCTCCGAGTCCAGCGCGCTGGTCGCCTCGTCGAGCAGCAGGATCGGCGCGTCGCGCAGGATCGCGCGGGCCAGCGCGACCCGCTGCCGCTGGCCGCCGGACAGCTTGACGCCGCGTTCGCCGACCATCGTGTCGAACCCGAGGGGCAGCGCGTCGGCGAACTCCGTCACGTGCGCGGCCTCCGCGGCGCGGCGGATCTCGGCCTCGGTCGCGCCCGGCCGGGCGAACGCGATGTTCTCGCGCAGCGTCCGGTGGAACATGGCCGGGTCCTGCGGCACGTACGCGATGAGGCCGCGCAGGTCGGCCTGCCGCAGGCGGGCGATGTCCTGGCCGCCGACGAGGATGCGCCCGTCGTCGAGGTCCATCAGCCGCAGCAGCAGCCGGCTCACCGTCGTCTTGCCGCCGCCGGAGCGGCCGACGAGACCGATCCGCGTGCCCGCCGGGATGTCCAGTTCCAGCCCGGTGAACAGCGGCGCGGCACCCTCGTAGCCGAACACGACGCGCTCGAACCTCACCCCGGAGTCCTTGGCCCGCAGCGGTTCCGGGTGCTTCGGGTCGAGCACGGTGGGCGGGTCGAGCAGCAGCTCGGTGAACTGGGCGGCCTCGGTCAGCGCGCTCTCGAACCGCCGGTAGATCTGGTTGAACTCGAACATGATCCGCGTGGCGTTGGTGTAGTAGGCGAACGTCACCACGATCGCCTCCACGCCCAGCCCGCCGCTGACGCCCACCGCGACGGCGAGGCCCAGCGCGTTGGTGAGCACGGACAGCGGCGCGACGACGGTGTCGATGCGCAGGTTGCCGTAGTCCCACGAGCGCAGCGCCAGCGCCCGGTGCTCGGCGGCGCGGTCGCGGTGCTCGGCGCCCTCGCGGTGCTCGGCGGCGAACGCCCGCACCGTCTCCATGTTCATGAGCGTGTCCGCGACGTGGCCGGACACCTGGGCGAACGCGGCCTCGCGCTCGGCGACGAGCCGCTGGCGGCGGCGGATGAGCGGGGTGACCACGAAGCCCGTGAACAGGATCAGCCCGAGCAGCACGACGACCAGCAGCGGGTCGTAGCTCCACAGCACGACGCACGCGAAGGTCAGCGGCACCAGGCTGGCGACGATCTTGAACGCCACCGTGTCCACGAACTCCTCGAAGCGGGACGCGAAGCTCAGCACCCGCTTGGTGAGCGACCCGGCGAAGTTGTCGTGGAAGAACGCCGCGTCCTTGGCGAGCAGCGCGTTCATCGCGTACACCGACAGGTTCTCGATGCCGCGCCCGTCCGTGCGGTTGAGGCAGTGCACGCCGACGCGCCACAGCAGCTCGGCGAACAACATCAGGCCGCCGAACGCCAGCACGTACGGCAGCACGGTGGCGAGGCCGATGTCGCCGCCGCCCGCGAGGCGACCGGCGAGCGCGCCGACCACCAGCGGCGCGAGGTAGAGCAGGCAGGTGTTGCCCAGCGCGGGCAGCACGAGCGCGCCCAGGCCGGTGACGCGGTGGCTGCGCAGCTCCCGGCCGTAGAGGCGCAGGGCGAGCAGGACCGCCTTCTTGCGGTTGTCGTTGGGGGGTTTTCCGGATTTCGGTTCTGGCGGGACCGATCCTCGTAGGGTCGCTCCCGTGGGGCCCGGCGAGACCATCCGACTCCTTCCGGGGGTCACCTCGGCCTCCTCATGCTGCCGCAGTGGACCGGTCGCGGGCGATCGAATATCACCCGCCCGGTGGTCCACCGTGGTAGTCCTGCGGCGTGCACCCAGCTTCACGGGCGATCACCGCCCTGGCCGTCGTGGTCGCCTACGTCACCGCGCACCTGCTGCTCACCGCCGGCCTGGACCTGCGGGAACGGACGCGCTTCGGCGAGGCGCCGGCCCGGGTGGCGGCGTTGGCCGACGACGTGCGCGGGTGCCTCGCGGGCACGCCCGCGTCGTGCGACGGGGTCCGGGCCGCCGCCGCGTGGTTCCGGGACAACGGCCCCCCTTCGGGCAGCCGCACCCTCGTGTCCCTGGCCGCGGGCTTCGCCGAGGACGGCAGCCCGAACGCCGCCGCGCACTACCTCGGCGAGCTGCCCGGGGAGGTCGCGGCGGACCTGGCCGCGCTGGACGCCGAGGCGGACCGGTCGACGGGGCGGGCGCTGTGGTGGGTGGTGGCCTCGGTGCCGCTCGTCGGCGCGGCGCTGTGGCTGCGGCGGCGTCGGCGGGCGGCCGTCGCGGACGTGGTGGAGCTGGTGAGCCGGTACGCGCCGCCCCGCCCGCGGTGGCGGCGGCCGGTGTTCCTGCTGCTCACCGGGGTCGGGTACGTGCTGCTGGTGGGCGGTTTCCTGGGCATCGTCCTGTCGCTGCGCGTCGGCAGGTTGCCGTGGAACGCGTGGGTGTGGGTGTTGCTCGGTGCCGTGGTGGCCACCGCGTCGGCCAGGCTGCTGCTGCGCCACTCGCGCCGGCGCTCGGCGCGCGACGCGGTGCGGGTGCTGGAGGCCGACGGCAGGCGGCCCGTGCTGTACCTGCGCGCGTTCTCCGACGACCCGGCCTCGGCGGCGGTCGACCAGGTGCTCGCCGGTGTGGCCAACCCCCTGCCGATCGTCCACTCACGAGAGGAGCAGCTGGCCTCGGTGCTGCGGGCGTTCGGGCCGGTGATCGCGGTGGGCCGACCGGGCGAGGCGCTGCCGTTCCTGGGCGCGGCCCGCTTCTACCTGCCGCCCGACGACTGGCAGTCGGGGGTGCTGCGGCTGATGGAGCTGAGCGGCCTGATCGTGCTGCGGCTCGGCCCGGGTGACGGCCTGTGGTGGGAGGTGGAGCAGGCGCGCGCCACCCAGCCGCCGGACAAGCTCGTGCTGCTCGTCCCCGGCGACCGCGACGACCTGCACCACCGGCTCGACGGGCACCTGCCGACCCCGGCGCGGCTGGACCTGCTCGTGCCCGCTTCCGCCGACCGCTGGACCGCCGCCGTGATCGCGTTCGACGCCGGTTGGGGCCCGCACGTGGCCCCGGTCCTGCCCGCGGGACCGAAGCCGGGGTCGCCCGCGCACCACGTGGCCCGCGCGCTGGGGTCGGCGCTGGAGTCGGTCGGGGTGCGCCGGCGCGGCCTGGTGGTCCGGGTGAACACCCGGATGCTCGCCGCGATGGGCAAGGTGCTGCTGGTCCTCCCGGCGGCGGCACTGGTGCTGCGCGTGCTCCAACTGGCCGCACCCTGACCGGATCGGTCCACAGTGGACATCCAGAACCGGCCCCGTGCGCCGGCCACCCCGCGCCCACCAGACTTGGGCGGTGATCGCCTTCCGCCCGCCCGAACCGCACCACCGCGAGCACGTGATCCTCGTCGTCGAACGGCTGGTGAGCCGGTGGGCGGCCCGCGACACGGCCGGGGCCAGCCGGCTGTTCGCCGAACGGGTCCGCTGGTGGACCACGCCCCTGCCGGTCGCGCCCTGGCCGCACCGGGTCCGCGACCGGCGCGAGGTCGAGTCGTTCTTCCTCTCCTTCCACTCCGCGCTGGAGCTGAGCGCCATCACCACCCGCGACCTCGTGGTGGACCGGTCGGACGCGGTGCTGACGGGTCGGCTGCACCTGCGCGTGCCGGGCGGCGGCACGGCGGTGTCGCAGGAGTTCGCGCTGGCGGTCACCGTGCGGGACGGCCTGGTCGTCGAGTTCCGGCTGTACCTGGACACGCTCGCGCTGAACACCCTGCTGGCACCGTGACCGGGCGCCTCACCGGGGTGCCTCGTCGGGAGCGCCGGGCGCGCGGTCGGGCACGTCGTCGGGCGTGGCCACCCGCACCCACCCCTTCGCGGCGGCCCGCAGCCCCGCCTGGAAGCGGGTCTGCGCGCCCAGCGCGTGCATCAGGTCGTGCAGGCGCCGCTGGAACGTGCGGTAGCTCAACCCCAGCTGCCTGGCGATGCCGCGGTCCGGCATCCCGGTGGTGAGCAGCGCGAGCAGCCGGGCGTCCTCGGCGGACAGCGGCTCGCGGTCGTGCACGGCCGGCGGCAGCGCCTGCGACCACAGCCCCTCGAACAGCGCGCCCAGCGCGTCGAGCAGCGCGCAGGGGCGCACGACGAGCGCCGTGACCGGCTCGGCCGCCGAGTCCAGGGGGACGAGGCCGAACCGGCGGTCGACCAGCACCATCTTCAGCGGCGCGCCGACCACGACCCGCACCTCCCCGCCCGGCGGCGGACCGGCGTCCGGGTCCCCGTCGAACGCGTCCCGCTCCAAACCGTCCCGCTCCAGGCCGGCCCGCTCCAGGCCGGCGCGGTCGTGGACGCCGCGGACGACCACGCCGCGCTCCAGCAGCTCCCGTGCCGCGGCGTGCGGCACTCGGGGCGGCTGCGCGCGGGGCGGCTTGTCGACGAACCGCACCTCGTGGCGCGCCGCGCGCACCAGCCGGCCCACCCGGCGGGCGATCGCGTCCGCGCCGCGCACCACCTCCAGCAGCTGCTCGGGGTCACCGCCGCGAGCCGCGAGCCGGTGCCGCTCCCGCAACTCCGCGCGCAGCCCGCGCACCTCCTCCAGCTCGCGCTGCTTGCGCACGAGCAGCCCGCCGAACGCGACCTCGGGGGCTACCGCGTCGAACCGCGCGGGACGCCCCGCGTCCCGGGTGGCCAGTTCCAGGTCGACGAGCCTGCGCAGCACCGCGGCGACCCGCCGGCCGCCGACGCCGAGCCGGTGCCCCAGTTCGGCCGCGGTGCCCGGGCCGTCGAGCAGCGCCCGGTAGGCGTCGAGGTCCACCGGCCTCAGGCCGGCGTGCGTCCCGTCGGTGCGGGCCGGGGCGGTGTCGTGCGGAACCATGGCGCTCACCCGTGTTCTCGGAGTGGTCGGTTGTCCCGCGCGGTCGGGCGCGGGACAATGCGTCGACGTGGCTGGGACGAGGGACGAGCTGGTGACCGCGGCGGCGGTCGTGTTCGACCGGGACGGTTACGGTCGCGCGACCGTCGACCGGGTGTGCGACCTCGCGGGCGTCACCAAGGGCGCGCTGTACGGCCACTTCTCGTCCAAGGCGGAGCTGGCCGCCGCGGTGGTCGACCAGGACGCGCTGGAGTTCTCCCGCACCCGGGAACGCCTCCAGCGCCTGCTCCGCGACCCCCTCCAGGTGCTCGTCGACCTCGGTCACCTGGTGCCCGCCGGCCGCGACGTCGCGGGGCGGCTGCTGTTCAGCTCCCCCGTGTGCGACGCGGTCGCGGGGCGGCAGTTCGAGCGGTGGAGGACCGCGGTGCACGACCTGCTGCGCGCCGCGTCGTACCGGGGCGAGCTGCTGCCCGGCGTCGACCTCGACGGCACCGCGCGGGGCGTGGTGACCTCGCTGGTCGGCGCGCGACTGCTGTCCATGGCGCTCGCCGGACCGGCGGACGGGCGGGTCACCGCGCTGTGGCGGGGCCGGCTGCCCTCCGTCGTGCGCGCCGAGGTGCTCGCGCGGCTGCGGCTCGGCCCGCCGCCCGACCCCGCGCCCTGAGCACCCCATGACGTGCGCGCCTCACGCCCTGAGCACGGCCCAGATCAGCGTGCCGTCGGTCCACGTGGTGGACCAGCCGCAGCGCTCGGCCCGACCCGGCGCGGCGGCGACCGCGCGGCGCAGGTCCCACGAGTCGCAGCGCACCGGCGCGTCGTCGCCCACCGCGATCACGAACAGGTCGTGCCACCACTCGAACGCGATGGTCGGCCGCTGCGGCAGCCCCCGGTCCACCAGGTCGACCAGCCTCGACGCGACGCCGGTCACCGGTCCGCCGAGCCGTTCCAGGCTCCACACGCGGCACGCCTCCTCCGCGGCGAGCCGCGCGAACACCGACGCGCCCACGCGGGGCAGCGGCATCCGCACCACCCAGCGCCGCGGCGGCGGGCCGACGGTGGCCACCGCCTCCTCGACGGTGCCGTAGGACGGCAGGTCCCAGGTGGTGCCCGGCTCCGCGCCGGCGAGCAGGATCGGCACGCCCGGCCACTCCGCGACCTGGTCGCGCACCACCCGGAACACGGTGGCCGCGAGCGGCGGCGTGACGCGCAGCTCGGCCAGGTCGACCACGATGGCGGCGGGCTCGGCGAGGGCGGTCATCACCAGCACGTCGCGCAGCGCCGAGTAGTTGCCCGGCACCAGCAAACCGGACAGGTGCAGGATGGACACGCCGTCCTGCCCGAACACCTGCACGTGCAGCAGGTCGTCGTCCACCGCAACCCTCCAGCCGGTTGACCGCGCCCCGGGCGCTCACTACCCTCGGTGACGGAGGTGGGAACCTTGAGTCACCTCGACCACCCGTGCCACACCAGGGACCGCCTCGTCGCGGCCGGTATCGACCTGTTCGACCGGGACGGGTACGAGAACACCTCGCTCGACGCGCTGTGCCACCGCGTGTCGGTGACGAAAGGCGCGCTGTACCGGCACTTCCCGTCCAAGCAGGCACTGGCGGTGGCCGTGGTGGAGGAGCACTTCCGGCGCTGGCACGACGTGCGCGCCGAGGTGGAGGCCACCGGCGTCGGTCCGCTGCGCACCCTGGTCGAGCTGACCTGCCGGATGTGCTCGCTGACCGACCGGCTGCCCGCGGTGCGGGTGGGCGTGCGCCTGCTGCTGACCAGCGAGCTGTTCGACCTGCTGGCGGGCGTGCACTTCGTGAGCCTGCTGGTGGTGGTCCGCGACCTGCTGGGCCAGGCCGTCGCGGCGGGCGAGGTCGTGGCCACCGCGGACGTGCGGGAGGAGGCCGAGGGCATCGCGGGCGCGGTGATCGGCGCCCAGGCGCTGGCCGCGGTCACCACGGGACTGGACGACGCCGGCGAGCGGATGCGCGCGGAGTGGGCGCACCGGTTGGCGAGGTTGAGCACCTCGGGTCACCTGGGCGAGGCGCGCACGTCGACGGGCTGAGGCGGGGCGGGCTAAGGCGGGGCGGGCTAAGGCGGGGCGGTCGCACCCGGTCGGCGGGCACCCGTTCGCGCGGTACCGGCGGTCTGCGCCCCGCGCGGCGGCCGTCGGGGAGGCGCCGCCGCGGCACGACGGGCGGACCGGGCGCCGCACGGTGGTGGGGTGGGACTCCCGCAGCAGGGACAACCGCGCCGTCTCCCTCCAGCCGCACGCCACCGCGCGGCGACGGCCCATTGTGCGCACCGGCCCTCGGCGGCCGGCAAGGGGCCGCTTCCACGGTCACACCGCCGCGGTGAACGCGTCGATCCGGGACGCCAGCTCGCGCGCCGAGGTGTCCTTCGGGTGGCGGTCGGCGAGCGCGCGCAGCTCGGCCAGCCGGTCCGACAGCCGCGCGGAGTGCACGGTCGGCGCGGAGGCCAGCGCCTGCTCGCCCACCCGGGCCGCCTGGTCGGCGTCGCCGTCGAGCAGGTGGTTGGTGCTCAACGCGATCAGGCAGAACACCCGGCTGCGCACCATGCCCTCGGAGTAGCCGAAGACGGCGTTGGTCAGCGCCGGGACGGCGGTCCCGGTGTGCGCGAGGTCGACCGTCCGGGCGAGTTCGGTGTGCACCATCCCGGTCATCGCCGACAGGTCCACGTCGTCGAAGAAGCGCGCCCAGCCGGGCGGCGCGGCCGGACCGCTGCGGGCGAACCGGTCGTGCGCCTGGTGCAGGTCGGCCAGGGCGGCGGGCCGGTCGCCGAGGCCCGCGTGCGCCCACGCCATGTTGACGTGCAGCACGGAGGCCGCGTGCGGCGAGCAGCCGGTGGCGAGGCCGAGGGCGAAGCGGCCCAGCGCCTCCCGGTGCTCCCCCAGGTGCAGGTGCACCCGGCCCAGCCGGTAGTGCACGTTCGCCGCGAGGTCCTGGTGCCCGGCGTCCCGCGCGAACTCCAGCGCCACCCGCCAGTGGAGTCGGGCGGCGCGCGTCAGGCCGGTGTCGAAGCACATCCACGCGGCGAGGTTGTGCAGGTCGCCCAGCGAGGCCAGCAGCTGGGTGCGCACCAGCGCCGTGCAGTGCGCTTCGAGCAGCTGGTCGTTGTTCGCCGCGCGCACGAGGGCCGCGTCGCGGCACACCCCGCCCCCGAACCGGTAGTCCAGGTCGCGCAGCTGGTGGACCTCCGCCTCCAGCCGCGCCACGTCCGCCAGCCCGATCCGCCCCGGAACGCCGCGCTCAGCCATGGCCGCACCTCCCACCGGCAGCATGACGCGCCCGCGGGCGCGCGGCGGCGCGGACGCCCGGTACCACGCCACCGGACGCGTGCCGGGGGTCGGGCATCGCGGTCAGCCCAGGCCCCACCCGCGGCGCCCGGAGCGGGTCTCCGCCTCCGGCGCGAACAGCAGCCGCCAGGCCGCGACGTCCTCCGCGACCTCGCCGAGCCCGCGCTCGCTGCTGTAGGCGTGCGCCCGCAGCCGCACCAGCGCGGTGGCCGTGTCGCACCCCAGCTGCACGGCGATCGCGTCGGCCGCCTGCCGCACCGTCGACCACCTGGTCGACACGGGGTCGGTGCCGGGCTCGTGGGGCGCGCCGTGCAGCATCAGCGCCAGGGCCGCGTCGGCGAGCAGCAGCCCGTCCACCACCTGGTCGTCACCCAGGTCCACCGGCGCGCGGTGGTGCACCTCCAGGCACCCGACCACAGCCGCGCCCATCACCACCGGGAACGCCGCCAGCGCGCGCACGCCCCCGTCCACCGCGTGCGGCAGGAACACCGGCCAGCGCACCTGGCGGTCCACCACGCCCGCGTCCGGCACCAGCACCGGGTACTCCTCGGCCAGGGCGTCCAGCGCGGGCCCCTCGCCGACCGTGATCTGGGCCTCGGCGAGCCGCGCCGCGCCGTCGCCCACCACGGCCACCGGCTCGGTCAGCACCGGGTCCACCGCCTCGTAGAGCACCACGCCGTCGGCGGCCAACGCGCTCATCGCCACCTCGCACACGTGCCGCACGCCGGCCTCCACCTCCTCCCCGTCAGCCCGGCGGAGGATCTCGTCCCACAGCAGCGACCGTCTCGCGTCGTCCGACCGGCTACCCATGACAGCAACGATGCTGCCCGGTCACGGCGTCCGCGCGCTGGGGGCCGATGTTTCCGCGCCACCCGGCATACCGGTGCCCCGGTACCGGTACCGGGAGCCGCCCGTAGGGTGGGCGCCGTGGGATTGTTCACCGTGCCCGAGGCGCGCGAGGAGCTGGCCCGGCTGCGGCCGGTGCTCGACGAGATCGTCGCCGTCCGGGCGGACGCCGCCGAACTGGCCGCCGCCGTCCACGCGGGTGACCGCACCGGGCTCGGCGGGCTGCCGGAGCTGAAGGCCGCCCAGGCCAGGCTCGACGACCTGATGACCGCGGTGCAGCGCACCGGCGCCGAGCTGAAGGGCTTCGCGCCGCTGCTGGTCGACTTCCCGGCCGACCTCGACGGCGTGCCCGTGCTGCTGTGCTGGCTGGAGGGGGACGAGGGCCTGGACTGGTACCACCGGGCCGACCTGGGGTTCGCCGGCCGTCGCCGCCTCCCCTGACCGAACTGCGGAACGGCGGGAACCACGTAGGCTCGCACCGTGAGCGAGATCAACGAGCACCCCGAGCACAGCAAGGGCGGGACGTACTCGGTCAAGGGCAAGGAGTTCACCCGCGACAGCCGGTACATCACGACCCGGATCACCACCGACGGGCGCGACGGGTTCGCGGTCGAACCCGGCCGGTACCGCCTGGTCGCCGCGCGGGCCTGCCCGTGGGCGAACCGGGCGATCATCGTGCGGCGGCTGCTCGGCCTGGAGGACGCGATCTCGCTCGGCCTGCCCGGCCCGACGCACGACGCCCGCTCGTGGACGTTCGACCTCGACCCCGGCGGCCGCGACCCGGTGCTCGGCATCGAACGCCTCCAGGAGGCGTACTTCAAGCGCGACCCCGACTACCCGCGCGGCATCACCGTGCCCGCCCTCGTGGACACCACGACCGGCGCGGTGGTCACCAACGACTTCGCGCAGATCACCCTCGACCTGTCCACCGAGTGGCGCGCGCACCACCGCGAGGGCGCGCCCGACCTGCTGCCCGCCGAGCACCGCGAGGAGCTGGACGCGGTGGTGGAGCGGGTGTTCACCGAGGTGAACAACGGCGTGTACCGGTGCGGTTTCGCGGGCAGCCAGGAAGCCTACGACGAGGCGTACGACCGGCTGTGGACGGCGCTGGACTGGCTGGAGGAGCGGCTGGCGGACCGGCGCTACCTGGTCGGCGACACCATCACCGAGGCCGACGTGCGGCTGTTCACCACGCTCGTCCGCTTCGACCCGGTCTACCACGGGCACTTCAAGTGCAACCGGAACAAGCTCGCCGAGATGCCGAACCTGTGGGGCTACGCGCGAGACCTCTTCCAGACGCCCGGCTTCGGCGACACCGTCGACTTCGTGCAGATCAAGCGGCACTACTACGTCGTGCACACCGACATCAACCCCAGCGGGATCGTGCCGCAGGGCCCGGACCTGTCGGGCTGGACCACGCCGCACGGCCGGGAGGCGCTGGGCGGCAGGCCGTTCGGCGACGGCACCCCGCCGGGCCCGGTCCGCGAGGGCGAGCGCGTCGACCCGGCCCACACGCCGCCGGCCGCCTGATCGGCTACCCGGTCGGGTCGGCGGTGGCGGCGAGGGTGCGCAGGGCCTCGTAGGAGCGCTGGACGAAGGTGGCGCGCGGGGTCGGGCCCGCGTTGGTCAGGGTCACCAGTGCCGTGCGGCGCTGGGGGCTGAACCCGGCGAACGCGGTGAACCCGCGCGTCCCGCCCGAGTGGAACACCAGGTCGTGGCCGGGCCGGTGGCGGAGGTTCCACACCAGGCACAGGTGCTCGGTCGCCGACCGGGCCACCCTGGGCGTGCTGACGTCGACCGCGGCCGGGGTGCGCCGCTCCAGCAGCGCGGTCAGGTAGGCGAGCAGGTCGCGCGCGGACGAGCGCAGGCCACCCGCGGCGGGCATCCCGGGCATCTCCCACGGCGGGCGCGGCCGGCCGCGCAGGTGGCCGGTGGCCTGCGGCGCGGCGGCGAAGCCCGTGTCCGGCAGGCCGAGGGGGCGGCAGATCCGCTCGACGACCAGGTCCTCGTACCGGCGACCCGCGGCGGCGGCCAGCGCCTCGCCGAGCACGGCCCCGCCGAAGTTCGAGTAGCGCACGCGGTGGTCGCGCCGGACGCGGGTGCGCCGCAGCGCCGCCGCCATCGCCGCCGGCCCGAAATCGCGGTACGGGTTGGTCCGCCACGCGGGCAGGGCCGCCCGCAGCAGCCCCGGTGGCAGCCTCGGCAGGCCCGACGTGTGGGTGGCGAGCCGCTCCAGGGTGACGCCCTGCCCCAGCCGGGTCGACAGGTGGCGGTCCACCGGGTCGTCGTGCCGGACCTCGCCGCGGACCACGGCGTCGGCCAGCAGCAGCGCGGTGAACGTCTTGGTCAGCGACCCGATCTCGAACCGGGTGCCCGCCGTCGCCGGGTCGCCCGGCGCCGCGTCGCCCGCGACGAGCAGCACCTCCTGGTCGCCCCGCCGGGCGGCGACGGCCACCGCCGAGGTCGCCGGGGCCAGCAGCGGCGCCAGCACGTCGGCCCCGACGGCCGTCACGGCGTGAGGTCGAGCAGGCGCGACAGGGCGATGGTGCCCGCCACGACGGCGACCACCGCGGTGTGCTGGTGGTCCGCGAACCGCTGGTGCGGGTCGTCGGTCACCGGCTCGCCGTTGCGGGGCACGAGGCCGTCGTCGTGCTGCACGGCGGCGAACGCCTCCCACTCGGCGGCGTCGACGCGCGGCCGGGGCAGGCAGGCGCCGACGATCAGCAGCTCGCCCACCAGGTCCCACTCCCGCGCCTCCACCCACACCTCGACCCAGACCGGCAGCCACGCCTCCAGGTAGCCGACCACGTCGTCGGGCAGGCCGTGCGGCAGCGCGCCCCAGTCGGTGAGGTGGAAGACCGTGTGCGTGGCGCAGTAGGCGGTGAACCAGTCGATCGCCCACGGTTCCGGTGTGCGGCCCAGCCACGTCGCGCGGGTCAGGGCGTCCCAGTCGTCGGCGCGCGGGATGCCAGCCACGCGGTGCGCGTTGGCGACGGCGAGCCGCCGGTTGGGCAGCAGCTCGGTCATCGAGTCGGTCGTCGAGGTGTGCGCCAGCACCCGCTCCAGCCCGGGGTGCCGGTGGCCGCCGCGCTGGAAGTGGGCGTACGCCTCCAGCGGGTCGGTGATCAGCGAGTGCCGGAGCTGGCGCTCGTAGAGCAGGTCGCCGCGGCGGAGCTGGTCCCAGCCGAAGTCGAGCAGCTCCCGCGCGTGCTCCAGTCGGCGCGACCCGGCCACGCCCTCCCGCAGCACGAGGGAGGCGGCCAGCGCCGACTCGCACAGCGGCTTGTAGACGGTGTCGAGGTCGCCGAGGCCCATCAGGTCCCGGTCGGGGAACGCGCCCAGCTCGCGGTTGCGGTGCAGCCAGTCGAACGCCCGGGTGGCGACCTCGTGCGCGGTGCGGGTCGTGGTCACGGGCGCCCCCGGTCGAGGAGGAGGTCGGCGATCGCCAGGTCCAGCAGCAGTCGGGGTTCGCCGGCCGCGTGCAGGCGCAGGTGCTCCAGCAGGGGCGCCGGGTCGAGCGGCACGTCGTCGGCCAGCAGCGCGACCCACCGGGCCAGCCGGGCCGCCGTCGGGTAGTCGCGGCGCAGCACCGCGCGGGTGGCGCCCCGGGACAGCGCCAGCGGCTCGCGGGCCACCGCCTCGACCACCGGGCCGCCCGCGCCGGGCAGCGCCAGGGACGACAGCTGCGCGACCGCGACCGCCCAGCGCGACCAGTCGTCCGCCGGGCCGAGCACGTCGACCGCCTCGCCGGGCGGCGTGGCCGCGTGCACGGCGACGAGCCGGGTGGTGGCCCAGTCGCGCCACGCCTCGGCGGACCCGGGCTCCGGGAGGTTCTCCCCCACGAGGGAGGAGAGCAGCCGCGCCGTGGCCCAGTCCCGCCAGGCCATCACGTGCTGCTCGTGCGTCGCCGGCCGCCGGACGGGCGGGAACGCGCCGAAGGCGTCGGCGACGACACCCGCGTCCCGGGCGTCCAGGGGGCGGTCCGGCAGCAGGTGCGGCGCGAACAGGTCCGCACCCACCAACCGGACCGCCCCCAGGCCGGCCACGACGTCGGCGCACGAGTCCAGGAAGTCGGCGATGCCCGCCGTGCTGCTTCCGTGGAGCGCGCCGAGCACGCGACCGGCCAGTGCGGTGGCCGCGTCCGCGTAGGACGAGCGGCTCACCCTCCCTTCGGCGGTCACTACTCCTCGGGCTCCTTCGGCGTGCTGGGCGAGGCGAGCAGGAGCGCGAGCAGCACTCCGGCCGCCTGCGGCGCGAAGCGCGGCGGGTCGGCGTAGACCGCCTCCGGCTCGGCCATGAGCGCACCCAGCTCGGACAGGTCCTCCGGTGTCCCGACCGGCCGGACCTCTGTTCGTAGAGCCATCACAACCTCCTTGTGGGGCAACAGGTACACCTCCGAGTGGAGCACACGAAAGCTCATCCGTCCGAGGGGGAAAGCACATCGGCGACCAATCCACCCGGGCGAGTGATGCACCACGCTCGGTAACCCCGAAGCCGCGGCGCGCCCGGCCGTAGCGGTGCGGGGACGAGGGACGATCACGTTCGGGGAGGACATCCCCACCAAGCCCGAAGGAGGGCGCATGCCCCGCTCATCCAGGCTGCTCGCGGCGGTCGTCGCGGCAACGCTGGTCGTGTCCGGCACGGCGGTCGCGCAGGTCGCGGACGCCGACGTCGTGTTCTTCAGCCCCACCACCCGGGCCGGGGTGGCGGTCGGCGTGCCCGTCCTCGTCACCGGGGCCTCGGTCACCCCGGACACCGGCGCGGTGGTCGCCACCGAACTGACCTTCGACGGTGGCGCGACCTGGGTCCAGGCCACGCCGGTGCGGGTGCTGAGCGGTTTCCGCGTCGACTGGACGTACCTGTGGACGCCGACCGCCGCCACCGACGCGGTGGTCGCCGGGCGCGCCGTCACCGCGTCCGGTCCCGGCGCGGCCGGCGAGACGCTGGTCCTGCACGTGGGCGGCGGGACGGTGCCGCAGCCGGTGAACTGCGCCGTGCGGTGCGAGATGTACACGCCGTACGCGGAGGAGGTCCAGGACACCGACACCCTGCCGGTCGAGGTGGGCCTGAAGGTCCGCGTGGACCGGCCCGGGCTGATCCTGGGCGCGTCGCTGGGCCGGGGCGCCTACCGGGGGCCGATCCTGCTGCGCCTGTGGTCGGACGGCGTGCTGCTGGCCGAGCAGCCGTGGGACCACCCGGGCCGGATGGCCGAGATCGACTTCGCGACCCCGGTGCCGGTGGAGCCGGGCCGCGACTACGTGGTGTCGTACTACACGCCGCAGGGCGGGTACCTGGTGGCGGAGCACGCCCTCACCGGCACGGTCGTCGACGCGCCGTTCACCGCGCCGCACGACGGCGTGCGCGGCGCGGGCGTCTACCGCTACGGCGTCGGCGGCGGGTTCCCGACCGACGGCTACCGCGACAGCCACTACTTCGTGCAGCCCGAGTTCCGGGGCTGACGGCCCGGGG
>NZ_JBPKJK010000196.1:0-14726 GCF_051756985.1 Saccharothrix sabaoui | reverse complement strand
CCGCCGTTCCAGGGGTGGAGGTGCCGGGAATCGAACCCGGGTCCTCTGCCGGCTCATCAAGGCTTCTCCGTGCGCAGTCCGCTACGTCTCTACTCGACCCCGGTCATCACGCGGACAAGCGACCGTGACGGGCCCAGCCACTGTGGGTGTCCCAACCGCTCCCCGTGGCCGAGAGCGGTGGTGAGCCTCCTAGCTGATGCCGGCGATCGGGGCGGAGGCGCCCCCGGGCCGACAGCGTCGCTCCTAGCCTCAGGCGGCGAGGGCGAACGCGCGCTGGTCGTTAGACTCGGCGCTTATTGGTTTGCGATGACGCTTGCGGTGGTCTCTCGCCTGCACCGGCACGCTTCCCTTGAATCGACGCACAAAGTCGAAACCGTTCACCCCCTGGTCGTGGGTCCTTCTCGTACAGCATAACGCCCCGCGCCCCCGCGATCATTCCCATTACCGCGGTAGGGCTGGCCCCACCCCGCTCCGACCGGCGCACCCGATGGTCCCCACCCCCCGCACGGGTGATGCTGATCGGGTTCAATCGCGGCGTGAAGGTGGGGGACATGACGACGGGCACCATGGCGGGCACCCTCCGGACCAGCGGGTACTTCCTGCTCAACCTGGTCACGGGGATCTTCTGGTTCGTGCTGCTGGTGACCCTGGGCGCGGTGAGCCTGGGCACCGCGGTGATCTGGGTCGGCCTGCCGCTCGGCGTGCTCACCCTCACCCTGGCCCGGGGCGCGGCGACGGCCGAGCGCGCGTGGGTGCGGACCGCGCTCGGCGTGGAGGTCCAGCGGCCCTACCGACCGCTGCCCGGGGGCGCCACCGCCCGCGCGAAGGCGCTCGCCCAGGACCCGGCGACGTGGCGCGACTTCGCGTACTGGCTGGTCATGCTGCCGCTGGGCGCGATCGAGTTCGCGGTGACCGTGGCCCTGTGGACGTCCACGGCGGCGACCGTCCTGCTGCCGTTCTACCTGCACCGGCTGCCCGCCACCTGGGAGGTCGAGTTCGCGCCCGGCGTCGTCTACACGATCGACTCGTTCGCGAAGGCCCTCCCGGTCACCCTGGTCGGCCTGCTGCTGGGCTTCCTGTCGCACCGGCTGCTCAACGGCATGGGCCGGGCGCACGGCGCGTTCGCCCGCGCGCTGCTCGGGCCGTCGCGGACCAGCGTGCTGTCCGCCGAGGCCGAGCGGCTCTCGGCGAGCCGGGCGCGGGGCGTGGAGGCCGCCGAGGCGGAGCGCCGGCGCATCGAGCGCGACCTGCACGACGGCGCGCAGCAGCGGCTGGTGGCCGTGGCCATGGGGCTGGGGCGGGCGCGCGGCAAGATGGAGTCGGACCCGGACGGCGCCCGCGAGCTGATCGCCGAGGCGCACGCCGACGCGAAGCTCGCCATCTCCGAGCTGCGCGACCTGGCCCGCGGCATCTACCCGTCCGTGCTGGGCGACCGGGGGCTGGACGCGGCGCTGTCGTCGCTGGCCGCCCGGTCCCCCGTCCCGGTGGTGGTGGACGTGGACGTGGAGCCGCGCCCGCCGATGGCGGTGGAGAGCACGGCCTACTTCACCGTCGCCGAGGCGCTGACGAACGCCGCGAAGCACTCGGGCGCGACGCGGGTGCTGGTCACCGTGTCCCGCACGGAGCACTCCGTGGTCGTGGAGGTCACCGACGACGGCCGCGGCGGCGCCGAGGTGCGCCCGGGGGGCGGCCTGGCGGGGCTCGTCGACCGGGCTGCGACCATTGACGGCGTCGTCGTCGTGCTGAGCCCCGTCGGGGGGCCGACCGTGATCCGGACGGAGCTGCCGTGCGCGTGGTGATCGCCGAGGACTCGGTGCTGCTGAGGGTGGGCGTGCAGCGCCTGCTGGCCGACGAGGGCATCGAGACGGTCGCGGCCGTCGAGGACGGCGAGGCCCTGCTCGCCGCCGTCGAGGAGCACCGGCCGGACCTGGCGCTGGTGGACGTGCGGATGCCGCCGACGTTCACCGACGAGGGGCTGCGGGCCGCCATCGAGGCCCGCAGGCGCGTCCCGGGCCTGCCCGTGCTGGTGCTCTCGCAGTACGTGGAGGAGCGGTACGCGGTGGAGCTGCTGGCGGGCGGCGCGAACGGCGTCGGCTACCTGCTCAAGGAGCGGGTGGCCGACGTGGCCGAGTTCGTGGCCGCCGTCCGCCGGGTCGCCGGGGGCGGCACGAGCATCGACCACGAGGTCATGATGCAGCTGATGGTGCGGGCCAGGCGCAACCCGGTGGACTCGCTGACGCAGCGCGAGCGCGAGGTGCTGGGCCTGATGGCGGAGGGCATGTCGAACGGGGCCATCGCCGCGTCCCTGGTCGTGTCGGACGGCGCGGTGGAGAAGCACGTGGGCAACATCTTCGCCAAGCTCGGGCTGGAGCCGAGCACGTCCGAGCACCGCCGCGTGCGCGCCGTGCTCGCCTACCTCGACCTGGGCTGATCCCGCCGGCCCGCCGCCCGCGGGGGTGCGGGGTCCCCCGCGAACCGCCGACGGTCAGTAACGGCCCTTGAGCGCCCGGCCGTGCGCCTTCTGGATCTCGCGCTGCGCGTCCCGCTTGGCCAGGTCCTGCCGCTTGTCGTACGACTTCTTGCCCCGGGCCAGCGCCAGCTCGACCTTGACGTACCCGTCCTTGAAGTACATCGACAGCGGGATCAGCGACAGACCGCTCTCCTTGGTCTTGCCGATCAGCCGCTCGATCTCGCCCTTGTGGAGCAGCAGCTTCCGCTTGCGGCGCACCTCGTGGTTGGTCCAGGTGCCCGCGACGTACTCCGGGATGTGCAGCGCGTGCAGCCAGATCTCGCCGTCGTCGACCTGGGCGAAGGCGTCCACAAGGGACGCCCGGCCCATCCGCAGGCTCTTCACCTCGGTGCCGACGAGCACGACACCCGCTTCGTAGGTGTCGAGGATGGTGTAGTCGTGCCGAGCCTTGCGGTTCGACGCGATCACCTTTTGACCGCGCTCCTTGACCATGACGGCAACCTTACGTGACCGCGCCAGCGGTTATCGGGGGCCGAACCCTACAGGCGTACGTAGAGGCGCAGCGTGACGTAGCCGGTCAGCGCCGAGATCACCACGGCGGTGCCGAGCAGGATCGGCGAGATGACCAGGATGTCCAGCATGCCGATCTGCGGCAGGATGCCCGAGTTGAACAGGTCGCCGAACACCCGGTCGAGCGCCACCGCCTTGAACCCGACCAGGCACAGCACGCCCGCGAGGGCGCCGATGATGCCCGCCACCACGGCCTCGATGAGGAACGGCAGCTGCGTGTACCAGCGGGTCGCGCCCACCAGCCGCATGATGCCGACCTCCGTCCGCCTGGTGAACGCCGACACCTGGATGGTGTTCGAGATCAGCAGCAGCGCGGCCAGCGCCTGGAACGCGGCGAGGCCGAGCGCGCCGTCCCGGGCGCCGTTGAGGACGTCGAACAGCCTGGCGAGGAACTCGCCCTGGTCGTTCACCGCCTTCACGCCCGCCTTCCCGCTGAACGCCTGCACGATCACGTCGGCGCGCTCGGGGTCTTCCAGGCTCACCCGGAACGTCGACGGGATCGCCTCCGGGCGGGCGAGCTTCACCAGTTCGGGCTGCGCCTCGAAGATCTTCTTGAACCGCTCGAAGCCCTTCTCGCGGTTCTCGTAGACGACCGTCTTGACCCCGGAGGTGCTCTCCAGCTGCTCGCGGAGGCCCGCGCACGGCTGCTGCGTGCAGTCCTTGTCGTTCGCGCTGACGTCGTTGGTCAGCAGGACCGAGACCTCCAGCTTGCCCTGGTAGTTGTCCTGCATCTTGTCGACCATGCGGACGACGAGCAGGCCGAGGCCGAGCAGGAAGAGCGAGATCGCGGTCGTGAGGATCATCGCGATGGTCATCGTGACGTTCCGGCGCAGGCCGGTCACGACCTCGCTGAACACGAAGCTGGTACGCATCGGGGGGAGCGTTCCTCAGGGTCGGGGGACGAGGGGGTCGCGGCGTCCGGGCTCAGCGGCCCACGCCGTACACACCCCGGGCGTCGTCGCGGATGATGCGGCCGTGGTCCAGCTCGACCACCCGGCGGCGCATGGAGTCGACGATGGAGTGGTCGTGGGTGGCCATCAGCACCGTCGTGCCGGTGCGGTTGATCCGCTCCAGCAGCAGCATGATGTCCTGGCTGGTGTCGGGGTCCAGGTTTCCGGTCGGCTCGTCGGCGAGCAGGACCAGGGGCCGGTTGACGAACGCGCGGGCGATGGCCACCCGCTGCTGCTCGCCGCCGGAGAGCTCGTGGGGCATCCGGTCCGCCTTGCCGTCGAGGCCGACCAGCTGGAGCACCTCGGGCACCACCTTGACGATGGTGTTGCGGGGCTTGCCGATGACCTCCAACGCGAACGCGACGTTCTCCGCCACGGTCTTGTTGGTCAGCAGGCGGAAGTCCTGGAAGACGCAGCCGATGGACTGGCGCAGGCGGGGGACCCTGCGCCGCGACATCTTGGCGACGTCGAAGTTGGAGACGTACACGCGACCCTTGCTGGGCACTTCTTCGCGCAGCAGCAGCCGCAGGAACGTGGACTTGCCGGACCCGGACGGCCCGATGAGGAACACGAACTCACCCTTGTCCATCTCGACGGAGACGTTGTCGAGAGCGGGGCGCGCGGAGGTCTTGTAGACCTTGGACACGTGTTCGAGGCGAATCACGAGGCGCGAGTCTACTCGCGGCCCTCGTGAAGCCCCCGTGTCGCCCTCATCGGGTGCCACCCGACCGGGGCTTGACCGATCGAGATCGCTACCGAGCGCATCAGGACTGGTGCTGCTTGCGCCAGCGGATGCCGGCCTCCAGGAAGTCGTCGATCTCGCCGTCGAGCACCGCGGACGGGTTGCCGACCTCGTGCTCGGTGCGCAGGTCCTTGACCATCTGGTAGGGGTGCAGCACGTAGGAGCGCATCTGGTTGCCCCAGCTCGACCCGCTGTCCTTGAGCGCGTCCATCTTGGCCTGCTCCTCCTGGCGCTGCCGCTCCAGCAGCTTCGCCTGGAGGACCGCCATGGCGGTGGCCTTGTTCTGGAGCTGGCTGCGCTCGTTCTGGCAGGAGACGACGATGCCGGTCGGGATGTGCGTGAGGCGCACCGCCGAGTCCGTCGTGTTCACGCCCTGGCCGCCGGGGCCGGACGAGCGGTACACGTCGACCCGCAGCTCCTTCTCGTCGATGACGACGTGGTCGGTCTGCTCGACCACCGGCACCACCTCGACGCCCGCGAACGACGTCTGCCGGCGGCCCTGGTTGTCGAACGGCGAGATGCGCACGAGCCGGTGCGTGCCCTGCTCGACGCTCAGCGTGCCGTAGGCGTAGGGGGCGGAGACGCGGAACGTGGCCGACTTGATGCCCGCCTCCTCCGCGTAGGAGGTGTCGAACACGTCGACGGGGTAGTTGTGCCGTTCGGCCCAGCGCGAGTACATGCGCAGGAGCATCTCGGCGAAGTCGGCGGCGTCCACGCCACCCGCCTCGGCGCGGATGGTGACCAGCGCGTTGCGCTCGTCGTACTCGCCCGACAGCAGGGTGCGGACCTCCAGCGAGGAGATCTCGTCACGGAGCTTCACGCGCTCGGTGTCGGCCTCGGCGAGGCTGCCCGCGTCGCCCTCGTCCTCGGCCAGCTCGTACATGATGCCGAGGTCGTCGAGGCGGTCGCGCAGGGCCGTGACGCGGCGCAGCTCGCCCTGCTTGTGGGAGAGCTGGCTGGTGACGCGCTGCGCCTCTTCCTGGTCGTCCCACAGGTCGGGGCGGGCGGCGGCCTCCTCCAGCTCGCCGACCTGCGCGCGCAGCGCATCGAGGTCCATCACCGCCTCGATGCTCGCGAGGGTGGCGGAGAGGTCCTTGATGTCTGCTTCGACGTCGGGGTTCACGGCTGAAGATTACGCCAGGACCGGTCGCGGAGTGCGACCGGTCGGCGCACCTCAGCCCTGCGGGACGGCGTCGAGCAGCTTCAGCACGGCCTTGGCGTGGGCCAGGCCGAACTCGGCGACCGCCTTGGAGTAGGCGTCCTCCGCGGTCTTCACCGCGGTCCTGGCGGCCTCCTGGTCGGCGGTGTAGCTCGCGCGCGCCGAGTCGACCAGCCCCTGCCGCTGCTTCGGGGTCAGGAACCCGGCGTGCACCATGCGCAGGATGAGCGGGCTGCGCAGGTGGTCCGGTCCGGGTTCGGACAGGAGCCAGTTCTTGAACGCCTTCTTGCCCGCCGCCGTGAGCACGTACTGCTGGCTGGAGCGGGGGCCCTGCTTGCCGAGGCGAAGCAGGCCGGCGTCCGCCAGCGCGGGAAGCTCGCGGTAGACCTGGCTGCGGGTGACGCTGAAGAACGCACCGAAGCGCTCCCCGGCCTCAGCCACGAGCTGGCCACCGGTCTTGGGTCCGTCGTGCAGCAGCCCGAGCAGGGCCGCCGCCGTCGCATTCAGGTCCGACACACCACCAACGGTGCCACGCCGTGGCCACGGTGTCCACAATGGTCAGCCGTTCTGTCCACTGTGGCTGATCACGGGCTAGTGGAGTTGGGCCAAGCGGAGCAACGAGAAGCTCCGCTGCGTAACCGCCCCCCGCCGGGCGCCACGCGTTCGGCCGCTTGACCCGGGCTGTCCACGTGGAGTGGAAATTCGTTGGCCCACAAGGGAAACCGCACTATTGCGTTCACCCTAACGGCAGAAGCACGTCACTCGCCGCGTCCGGGACCCCCCGTCCGTCGCCCGGGTGAATAGCACAACCCGGTGGTTTCGGCGCTCACCCCTGGCGTACACGTCGGGTGGTGGGACCATTACTACGGGTGTTCGTTCTTCTGGGAGGTCAACTGTGGGCATCAAGTGGACGACCGGGGCCAAGTGGACGACCGGGACCACCAAGGTGGTGCGCAACGCCCGCGCCTGGGCGTCCGGCTCGATCCCGGAGCAGGCGGGCAAGGACGAGTGCATGGTGTGCGGCAAGCAGATCCGCCGGCACCGCACGGTCAGCGGCGAGGGCCGGGTGTGCTCGCTGACCTGCGCCCAGTACTGGGCCGAGAACATGACGTGACCGGAGCGCACGAAGAAGGGGCCCTCCCGGTTGTCACCGGAAGGGCCCCTTCACCTTTGTAGCGGGGACAGGATTTGAACCTGCGACCTCTGGGTTATGAGCCCAGCGAGCTACCGAGCTGCTCCACCCCGCGCTGCAAGTAGAACTCTACACACCCCCGGAAACCCCATTCACACGGGGGTCCCTTAACTGTATTTCCGCAGCTCAACCCACTCGCCACAGCCAACCCGCCCCAACCCGCCCGCCGCACCCCCGACGAGGCCGGCACCGTTCCAGGGGGTGCGGGGGGACGAAGTCCCGCCTGCTCGGGGTCCGGGGGTCGAACCCCCGGGGCAAAATGCGAAAGAGTCCCGTTCACGTTTTCCGTGAACGGGACTCTCTCACTTCAGTAGCGGGGACAGGATTTGAACCTGCGACCTCTGGGTTATGAGCCCAGCGAGCTACCGAGCTGCTCCACCCCGCGTTGGTAATTAGAACTGTACGCCCTGGTTACCGGAGATGCAAATCGGGTGGCCCCGCTGTGCGCGAGGCCACCCGATTCAGCGATGAATACCTGGTCAGCCGGTCGGCGTGGGCGACGGCTGCACGGCCGACGACTGCGACGGCGTGGTGCCGCTCGCCGTCTCGAACCGCCTGCCCGCCTCGTCCAGCGCCTTGTAGGCGTTGCCCAGCTCGGCGAAGTCACCGCTGGACTGCGCCGCCTTGATGCGGGCCAGCGCGGACTGGATGTCCCGCACCGCCTGCTGGAGGTCGGGCGACTGCCCGCTGCCGTCGTCCACCGGCGGCGTGGCGGAGGTCGACGGGGTCGACGTCGACCCCGGCTGCTGCCCGGTGCCCGGGTCGGGCACCTGCACCCCGGCCCCGGTCAGCACCTCCTCCAGCGCGTCCCTGAGCGTGTTGGCGTAGCCCACCTTGTCCCCGAAGCTGACGAGCACCTTGAACAGCTGCGGGAACTGGGTGTTCTGACTGGCCCGTTCGATGTAGATGGGCTCCACGTAGAGCAGGCCGCCACCGACCGGGAGGGTCAGCAGGTTGCCGTAGACCACCTTCGTCTGGCGCTGGGTGAGCAGGTTCAGCTCACCGGACACCTCGCCGTTGGTGAGGAACGTGGTCTGGATCTGCTGCGGACCCTTGGCCTCGTTGTTCAAGGTCAGCACGCTGATCTTGCCGTAGTTGTCCGGGTCGGACCTGACCGTCACGTACGCCGCCATGAACTCGCGATTGAGCCGCACCAACGCGCTGGTCAGCTGGAAGCTGACCTTGTTCGCGTCACCGGTCGGGTCACCCGCCAGCACGTAGAACGGCGGCTGCCGGTCGCGCTGCTGGCTGCTCTGCTGCTGCTGGGCCTCGACGGTGGTGGCGTTGTCGATGGTCGGGTCGGACGGCACGTCCCAGAAGGAGACGCCCGAGTAGAAGTCCCGCGGGTTGTCCACGTGGTACTCGGAGAGCATCTCCCGCTGGACCTTGAACAGGTCCTCCGGGTAGCGCAGGTGCTCGCGCAGCGACTGCGACATGTCGCTGTTCGGCTTCACCGTGCCCGGGAAGACCCCCTGCCACGCCTTGAGCACCGGGTCCTGCTCGTCCATGGCGTAGAGCGTCACGGAGCCGTCGTAGGCGTCCACAGTGGCCTTGACCGAGTTCCGGATGTAGCTGATCTCCCGGTTCGGCAGCTGCGCGACGCCCGGCAGCGAGTCGTTCGTGACGTCGCCCAGGGGCGTGCGGCGGGCGTACGGGTAGTTGTCGAGCGTGGTGTAGCCGTCGACGATCCAGGTGATCCGGCCGTCGACCACGGCCGGGTACGGGTCGCCGTCCACGGTCAGCCACGGCGCCACGTTCTCGACCCGGTCCCGCGGGTTGCGGTTGAAGATGATCCGCGAGTCGTCGCCGATGGCCGAGTTGAACAGGATGTTCCGCTCGCCGTAGGCGGCGGCGAAGACCAGCTTGTTGAACAGCCCGCCGATGCGGACGCCGCCCTTGCCGTCGTAGGTGTAGGACGACCCGTCGGTGTCGTACTCGCCGGGGGCGCCCTCGCCGCGACCGCCGACGATGGCGTAGTCGGCCGGGGAGCCCAGCTCGCCGAAGTAGGTGCGCGGCTGCTGCACGCCGAACGGGCCGGGCTGGACCTTCCCGTCCTGGCCGACCTGGGCCACCTGGAACACCGGGTAGCCGCCGTCACCGCCCTCGTTGGCGGGCGAGTTGACCGTGCTGGCCTCGGCGAACACCATGCCGTTGCCGTGGGTGTAGATCAGGTGCTGGTTGATCCAGTCGCGCTGACCGGCGGGGATGCCCGCGGTGTTCAGCTCGCGGACCGCGACGATGTAGTCCTGGAGCTGCTGGTCCACTGTGTACCGGTCGACGTCGAGCTTGTCCGGGAAGCCGTAGAACGGGCGCAGCTGCTGGAACTGGGTGAACGTCTTGGAGACGACCGCCGGGTCGAGCAGCCGGACGTTGCCCAGGGTGGCCTGGTCGGCCTTCAGCTCGTCGAGCGAGACGTTCTGCTTGCCGTCGTACGGCTTGGTCTCGACCTTGTCGTCGGTGAGCCCGTACGCCTGCCTCGTCGAGTCGATGTTGCGGTTGATCGACTCCGCTTCCTTCTCGATGGCGTTCGGCCGGACCGAGAACTGCTCCAGCACGGCGGGCCACGCGGCGCCGACCAGGATGCTGGAGAGCACCAGCAGCACGGTCGCGATGGCCGGCAGCTGGAGGTTGCGCAGCACGGCGCCCGCGAAGAACGCGATGGCGCAGAAGACCGCGATGAACAGCAGGATCAGCTTGGCGGGCAGCACCGCGTTGAGGTCGGTGTAGCTCGCGCCGTCGAACTTGTCGTTCCGGTCGGAGAACAGCAGCTGGTACCGGTCGAAGAAGTACGCCACGGCCTTGAGCAGCACGAACACACCGGCGACGATGGCCAGGTGGGTGCGCGCCGGGCCGGAGAGCTGGCCGCCGCGGCCCGCGAGCCGGATGCCGCCGAACAGGTAGTGCGCCACGACCGCGCCCACGAACGACACCGCGGTGGCGATGAACAGCCACGACAGCAGCCAGGTGTAGAACGGCAGCTGGAAGGCGTAGAAGCCGATGTCGTGGCCGAACTCGGGGTCGGTCACGTCGAACGGCGTGGCGTTGAGGAAGAGCTGGAGCACCTGCCAGTCGCCCTGCGCCGAGGTGCCGGCGATGACGCCGATCAGCACCGGCAGGCCGATCGCGAAGATCCTCATCCTCCGGGTGACGACCGCGCGGTAGCGGGCCACCGGGTCGTCCGGGCCGGACACCGGCACGAACACCGGCCGGGTGCGGTAGGCGACGATGAGGTTGATCGCGACGAGGCCGCCCACCAGCAGCGCCACCGCGGCGAACAACCCGAGGCGGGTCGCGAGCACGGTGCCGTAGACGCTGCGGAAGCCGACCTCGCTGAACCAGAGCCAGTTGACGTAGGTGCCGAGCAGCCTGGAGCCGGTGATCAGACCGACCAGGGCCACCGCACCGACGATGAGCAATATCCGGCTGCGACGGGACAGCCTGGGCAGTCCGACCGGGGGCCGTGTGGCCACGGGGCACGCTCCTGGATCGCGGAAGTGGCGTTCGTACGTTCTGTCCAACTCTACGGAGGCCCCTCGGGGTTCCCCGTTCGGTCGACCGTTTCGGGGTGATGCGACCATGGCGGGCGTGTCAGCCAGTGAAACGCCGCCCGTGGTGCTGCCCGCTGTCGCCCGCGAGGTCGAGGAGTTCGTGTCCACCGCCGGGTGGAACCAGCCGACCCAGCTGTTCGCGCTGGTCCCGACGTCGGAGTTGCTCGCGCAGCAGCCCGAGCTGGCCGGTCAGCTCGACCCGGTCGCCTCGCCGCTGACACCGATCGCGCAGGACTCGCTGCCCGACTCGGAGCTGGACCGGGCGCTGGCCGGGATCGTGTGGCCGGACGTGGTGCGCGGGTGCGCGCTGGCGCAGGAGATCGTGGTGCTGCCGCCGGAGGCCGAGGAGCAGCTGGCCGAGGGCGACCTGGACGACGAGGCGGCCCGCCGGTTCGCCGCCGAGCACCCGCAGCGCCGCGAGGCGCGCCTGGTGGCGGCCGTGCTGCGGGACGGCTCGGCCGCGTGCGTGCTGCGGCTGCGGGGGAACACCGAGGTGCCCGAGGAGGTCGTGGCGCACCCCGAGCTGGCCCCCAACCTGACCCGCGCCCTGCTGGAGACCCTGCAGCCGTGAGCGGGGGCGAGGCGGTCAGCAGGCGGGGGCGTCGCCGCCCTTCGCCAGGCTCTCCAGGGCCTGCACGGCGTCGTCGAGCTTCTCGACCTTGACCAGGCGCATGCCCTCCGGGGCGTGCTGCCTGGCCTCGTCGCAGTTGCCCGCCGGCACCAGGAACGTGGTGGCGCCGCCCTCGGCGGCGGCGACCAGCTTGAACTGGATGCCGCCGATGCGGCCGACCTCGCCCTTGTCGTTGATCTCGCCGGTGCCCGCGACGGACTGGCCGCCGTTCAGCTCGCCGGGGGTCAGCTTGTCGACGATCGACAGGGCGAACATCATGCCCGCGGACGGGCCGCCGACGTCGTTCAAGCTGATCTTGATCTCGAACGGCACGTCGGCCCGGTCCAGCGGCAGCACGCCGAGGAAACCGGTCTCGCGACCCTCGGCGCGGCCGAGCGTCACGGTGGCGGTCTTGCGCTCGCCCTCGTGCTCGAAGGTCAGCTGGACCTGGTCACCCGGTTTGGTGGTCTCCAGGGCGGGCCGCACGTCGTCGGCGGTCGCCACCGGCCTGCCGTTGACCTCCAGCAGCCGGTCGTTGGGCTGGAGCACGCCGGCGGCGGCGGTGTCGTCGGTGATCTCGGCGGCCACGACCTTCACCGGGTAGTCCAGGTAGCGCAGCGCGGCGACCTCGGCGCTGGTCTGCGAGTCCTGGAACGCCTTCACGTTCTGGTCGCGGACCTGCTGCTCCGACTCGCCCGGCCGGAAGAACTCCTCGCGCGGCGCGAGCGCGTACCGGCCGCTCACCCACAGGCCGAGCGCGCCGAACAGCGACACGTCGTCGGTGAGCGACACCGTCGTCATGGTCAGCCGGCCGCCGGTCGGGAACGTCTCCTGGCCCTCGATCGCCACGACGTCGCCGCCGTCGACCTGGCCGAGCGTGTCGTAGGTCGGGCCGGGGCCCAGCGCCACGTACGGCACCCGGGCGAACCCGCCGAGCAACCCGAGGACCAGCACCACCGCGAGGCTGATCACCAGGGTCCACGTGCGCCGGGTCAGGCCGCGCCGCGGCGGCTTCGGGGTGGGCGGTGCCTGGTCCACGACGGTGTCGGTGCCTTCGGTCACGCCCGACAGGGTACGACCACGCGGTTGCGCCGGGGGCGAACCGGTCCCGCGCGGGCGCTCCTCGGGTCCGCCCCGCAGGCGCATCCCGCGTACCGTGGTGGCATGAGTGACCTGCCCTTCGGGTTCGGCCCGCAGGACCCCGACGACCGAGGCCGCAAGCCGGGCGACCAGGGGGACGCGAACCCCTTCGACTTCAACCAGCTCGGCGCGATGCTGAGCCAGCTCGGCGCGATGTTCAGCAACGCGAACTCGTCGTCCGGACCGGTCAACTACGACCTGGCGAAGCAGATCGCCCTCCAGCAGCTGGCCGGCAAGCCCGGCACCGCCCTCGGCTTCGGCCCCGACCAGGGCACCGCGGTGGCGGACGCCGTGCACCTGGCGGAGATGTGGCTCGACCCGGTGACCGCGCTGCCCGCGGGCGTGCGCGTGACGCAGAGCTGGAGCGCCCGCGAGTGGGTGGAGCACACGCTGCCGACGTGGCAGCGGCTGTGCGACCCGGTGGCGCGGCGCGTGTCCGGCGCGTGGGTGGACGCGATGCCCGCCGAGGCGAAGGAGGCCGCCGGCCCGCTGCTGTCGATGCTCGGCCAGATGGGCGGCATGGCGTTCGGCTCGCAGCTCGGCGGCGCGCTGGCGCAGCTCGGTTCCGAGGTGCTGACCTCGACCGAGGTGGGCCTGCCGCTGGGTCCGGAGGGCACGGCGGCGCTGCTGCCCGCGAACATCGAGAAGTTCACCGAGGGCCTGGAGCGCCCGGCCAGCGAGGTGCTGGTGTTCCTCGCCGCCCGCGAGGCCGCCCACCAGCGGCTGTTCAGCCACGTGCCGTGGCTGCGGCAGCGGCTGCTGGACCTGGTGGAGGAGTTCGCGCAGGGCATCACGGTCGACACCTCGGCGCTGGAGCAGCTCGCGGGTCAGGTCGACCCGTCGAACCCGGCCAGCATCGAGGAGGCGATGAAGTCGGGGATGCTCGAACCCCAGACCACGCCCGAGCAGAAGGCCGCGCTGACCCGCCTGGAGACGCTGCTGGCCCTGGTCGAGGGCTGGGTCGACGTCGTGGTGAACGAGGCCGTCGGCGAGCGCCTGCCCGGTGCGGAGGCGCTGCGGGAGACGCTGCGGCGGCGCCGGGCGTCCGGCGGTCCGGCGGAGCAGACGTTCGCCACCCTGGTCGGCCTGGAGCTGCGCCCGCGCCGGCACCGCTCGGCGGCGGCGCTGTGGAAGCTGCTGGGCGACCAGCACGGCATCGAGCAGCGCGAGAGCGTGTGGGACCACCCCGACCTGGTGCCCTCGGCGGAGGACCTGGACGACCCGATGGAGTTCGCGGAGCGGTTCGGGACCACGCGCAAGGCGCTGGAGGACCCGATGGCGGAGCTGGAGCGCACGCTGCGCGAGAAGCCCGGGGCCGGCGCTCCCGAGGACGGCTCTCCCGAAGGTGGCGCTCCCGAGGGTGGCGCTCCCGGGGCCGGCGAAGGCCCGGACGACCCGAAGTAGCACCCCGGTGGTGCGCGGCGGCGCCGTCGCGCACCACCGGTCCCGCTAGTCCTCCTCGGTGATGCCCAGGCCCGCCGCCGCCGAGATGCCCTCCAGGTACCCGATGGCGCGCTCCGCCTTCGGGTACCTGTGCACGAGCTGCCAGAAGTCCTTCCCGTGGCCGGGCACCCTCAGGTGCGCCAGTTCGTGCACCAGCACGTAGTCGAGCACCCACGCGGGCACCTCGCGCAGGCGTTCGCTGATCCGGATCGTGCCCTCGCTCGGGGTGCACGACGCCCACCTCGTCCGCATCGGCGGCACCCACCGCACGCTGCTCGGGCGCACGCCGTCCAGGTGGCGGTCGGCGAGCTCCTCGCAGCGCTGGCGGAGGGCGGCGTCGGACGTGCGCGTCGGCGACTTGCGCCTGGTCTCGCTGCGCTGGAGGCGGCTCAGCATCTCCGCCACCCAGTGCTTCTCCTCGCTCTTCGTCATGCGGGCCGGCAGCAGGACGACGACCGTGTCCCCCTCGCGGTACGCGCTCACCATGCGACGGCGCCGAGCGCTGCGCCGCACCTCCACCTGCGGTTCGGGCATGGCGTTCACGGTAAGGCCCCGGACCGACAGTCCGCGGCGGCCAAGCGGCGGTCAGTGGAGCGCCGGACGAGCAGGTTCCACCGAAAGGCGGCTGGACACGATCGACGCGGCGTGCAGCGGGAGCGGGTTCCCGGAGGTAGCGTGCGAGCCAGCCCCCGAGTGTGGCGCAGATCGCCCCGCACTCTCGAAGCAAGGAGGAAGCCGTGGCCGAGACCTACAACGGCTACTGCGTCAAGTGCCGTGAGAAGCGCGACTTCACGGGCGAGGTGCACGAGAGCAACAACCGCAGGATGGCCAAGGGCAAGTGCCCGGTCTGCGGGACCACGGTGACCCGGATCCTCGGCAAGGCGAAGGTCTGACGTCCCGCG
>NZ_JBPKJK010000195.1:0-14735 GCF_051756985.1 Saccharothrix sabaoui | reverse complement strand
CCACCCTCACCGCACGGCAAGGAGAGACGTCATGGGCAGGACCACGACGGTGGGGCGGGCACGGCCCGGGCAGCCACCGCGCCGGCCCGCCGGCCCGCGGTCGCCGTGGATCTCGGCCACCGCCCTGGTCACCGCGTTCGCGCTCGGGTTCGCCGTCGCCTTCGCGTCCGGCTCGTGGATGTCGGGACCGGACCCGACGCAGCGCCGGATCGCCGAGCTGGAACAGGCCGAGGCGCAGCGCGACGTCGAGCAGGTCGGCGCGGTGACCGAGCTGGCCAAGGGCGGCCGGGACCGCCTGGCACCGGTGCTGGCGGCGATGGCGGGGGCCGCTCCCCCGCCGGGCGGGGCGTCGCCGGTCGCGCCCACCGCCGAGGACGTGCGCGGCTGGCGCGACGTGGTGGCCGCGGAGGTGCGGCGGTACGAGGAGACGCCGTCCGCGGGCAACGGCGTGAACGTGGCCCGCACCGGGCTGCGGACCGCCGTCGAACAGCTCGCCGCCGCGGTCGACGGTTTCGCCGCCGCCGCCGGTGCCCCCCAGCCGCTGGCCGGCGAGCTGCTGGCGCTGGCCGGCGCGCAGCGCACGTTGGCGCTGCGGACCTGGTCGGTCGCCGCGCTCCAGCTGGACGTGATCAACGTCGACGCGGGCAAGGGGCACGTGCACGTGTACCTGCCCTCCGCCCCGGGGTCCGGCACGATCCCGGCCGACACGGCCCCCGAGGGCACCGGGTGACCGCCGGACCTCCCCCGGACCACACCACGCAGAACGGGAGAAGACCCGTGTTCGAGAACAACCGTCCACACCGGCTCGGAACGCTGATGGCCGCCGCCGCGGTGTTCCTGGCCGGTACCGGCGTCGCGACCGCGGCACCCGCGCCGGCGACGCCCGACACCACCCCCACCACCGCGGCCGTCACCACCGCGGCCGTCACCACCGCCGCCGCGACCGCGGGCTGCGGCAAGGCGCCGACCCTGCGCAGCGGCACGCACACGATCCAGAGCGGTGGCAAGAGCCGCAGCTTCATCCTGAGCGTGCCCGACGACTACGACAACACCCGCCCGCACCGGTTGGTCTTCGGGTTCCACTGGTGGGGCGGCACGATGAACGACGTCGCCTCGGGCGGGAGCGACGGCGACGTCTACGCCCACTACGGGCTCCGCCGGCTGGCGAACAACACCGCGATCTTCGTCGCGCCCCAGGGCATCGGCAACGGCTGGGCCAACTCCGGCGGTGAGGACGTCACCTTCACCGACGACATGATCAGGCGCATCGAGGACGACCTCTGCGTCGACACCGCGCAGCGCTTCGCCCTCGGCTTCAGCTACGGCGGCGCCATGAGCTACGCGCTCGCGTGCGCCCGGGCGGCGGTGTTCCGGGCGGTGGCGGTCATCGGCGCCCCCCGCGAGCTGAGCGGGTGCGCCGGCGGCACGCAGCCGATCGCCTACATGGGCATCCACGGCATCTCGGACAACATCGGGTCGGGACGCGCGCTGCGGGACCGGTTCGTCCGGAACAACGGCTGCGCGGCGCAGAACCCGCCGGAACCGGCGGCGGGCAGCGCCACCCACACCACCACCGCCTACGCGGGGTGCCGGACCGGGTACCCGGTGGTCTGGGCCCCGTTCGACGGCGGTCACCAGCAGGGCCCGGTGGACGGGTGCGCGGGCTGCGAGAGCGGTGCCCGGAGCTGGGTCAAGACCGAGGTGTGGAAGTTCTTCACCGGCGAGCAGCCGCCGACCCCGACCACGTTCCGGCTGCGCGGCGAGGCCTCCGGCCGGTGCCTGGACGTCAGCGGCGCGAACCCCGCCAACGGCACCCAGGTGATCGTCTGGGACTGCGGCAACGGCGCCAACCAGCAGTTCACCCGCAACGGCAGGGCGCTCCAGGTGCTCGGCAAGTGCCTGGACGTGCCGGGCAACGCCGCCGCCGGCACGCGGGTGCGGATCTGGGACTGCTCCGGCGGCGCGAACCAGCAGTGGGACCTCGACGCCGGCGGCACGGTCCGCAACGCCCAGAGCGGGCTGTGCCTCGACGTCAACGGCGCCGCCACCGCCAACGGCTCCGCGGTGATCGCCTGGAACTGCCACACCGGCCCGAACCAGCGCTGGTCGCAGCTCCAGGGCGGCACGGCCGCCGGCTCACCGCACGACACCGCGCGCTAGGAGACCCGCCGTGCAGACCAGGACCCGCGCCCGCCTCGCCGCCGTCGCCGCCCTCACCACCGCGCTCGGCGCCTGCGGCGCCCCGGGTCCGGGGTCGGGGACCCCGGGCGCGCCGGTGGTCGGTGTCGACTACCCCCGGTCGGACACCGACTTCTGGAACTCCTACATCGAGTACAGCCCCGGGTTCGCGGAGGAACTGGGTCTCCGGCTCACGACGACCAACTCCCAGAACGACGTCGCCAAGCTCACCGCCAACGCCCAGGCGTTCATCAGCCAGGGCGTCGAGGGCGTCGCGATGGCCCCGCAGGACACCGCCGCCATCGCACCCGCGCTGGAGCAGCTGGCGGCGAAGGGCATCCCGGTGGTCACCGTGGACACCCGGCCCGACAGCGGCAGCGCGTACGTGGTGGTCCGGGCGGACAACCGCGCGTACGGCGAGAAGAGCTGCCGGTTCCTCGGCGCCAAGCTGGGGGGCCGGGGCAAGGTCGTCATGCTCCAGGGCGACCTCGCCTCGATCAACGGGCGCGACCGCACCGAGGCGTTCAACGACTGCATGGAGACCCACTACCCGGGCATCACCGTGCTCGGGGAGGCCACGAACTGGGACGGCGCGGTCGCCGCGCAGAAGCTCCAGACCGACCTCACCGCCCACCCCGACGTCAAGGGCGTCTACATGCAGTCGAGCTTCGCGCTCGCCGGCACCCTCCAGGTGCTCAGGCAGAAGGGCCTGCTGGTGGGGCCGGAGGACCCCCGGCACGTGCACGTGGTCTCCAACGACGGCATCCCCGAGGAGCTGATGAGCATCGCCGAGGGCCGGATCGACGCCACCGTCTCCCAACCGGCCGACCTCTACGCCAAGTACGCCCTGCACTACCTCAAGGCCGCGATCGACGGCGAGGTGCTCACCCCCGGCAGGACCGACCACGACAGCACGATCATCCAGGTCCGCGACGGCCTCCTGGAGGACCAGCTCCCCGCTCCCCTGGTGACCGCCGACGGCGGCACCTACGACGGCGTTCCCAGCCTCAGGAGCGACGACGGGTCCCTGTGGGGCAACGCGCGCGGCTGATCGGGAGGGCGGCACGACGATGGCCACGACTGCGCCCGTCGCCGAGGCGACGGGGTTGACGAAGCGGTTCGGCTCCACGGTGGCCCTGCACGGGGCCGCCATCAGCGTCGAGGAGGGGCGGACGCACGCCCTCGTCGGGCGCAACGGCGCGGGCAAGTCGACCCTGGTGTCGATCCTCACCGGGCTCCAGGCCCCGGACGAGGGCGAGGTGCGGTTCGGCGGCGAGCCCGCGCCCCGGCTCGCCGACCGCCACGCCTGGCGGCGGCGGGTGGCGTGCGTCTACCAGAAGTCCACGGTCATCCCGGAGCTGTCGGTCGCCGAGAACCTGTTCCTCAACCGGCACGACCGCGGCCCCGGCGGGCTGATCAGCTGGCGGGCGGTGCGCCGCGGGGCGAGGGAGCTGCTGGACACCTGGTCGGTCGACGTGGACGTGCGCGCCCCCGCCGGGGAGCTGGACGTCGAGCAGCGGCAGTTCGTGGAGATCGCCCGTGCCCTGTCGTTCGGGGCGCGGTTCATCGTCCTGGACGAACCGACCGCCCAGCTCGACGCCGCCGCCATCGCCCGGCTGTTCGCCCGGATCGGCGAGCTCCAGCGGCAGGGCGTCACCTTCCTGTTCATCAGCCACCACCTCCGGGAGGTCTACGAGATCTGCGACGTGGTGACGGTGTTCCGCGACGCCCGGCACGTCCTGACCGCCGCGGTCGACGAGCTGCCGCGCGCCGACCTGGTCGCCGCCATGACCGGCGAGGTCGGCGCGCGGGCCGGCGGTGTGCGCCGCAGCCCGCCGCCGGGGGCCGCCGACGTGCTCAGGGTGGACGGCGCGTCGCTGCCCGGTGCCTACCACGACGTGTCGTTCCGCGTCCGGGCCGGGGAGGTCGTCGGTCTCGCCGGCGCGGCGGGCAGCGGCCGCGTCGAGATCGCGGAGACCGTCGTCGGGCTGCGGGCCGCCGCGCGCGGCACCGTGGAGATCGCGGGCTCGCGGCCCCGGCCGGGCAGCGTGCCCGCCGCCCTGGCGGCCGGGGTCGGGTTCGTGCCGCGGGACCGGCACCACCAGGGCCTCGTGCCGGGGATGTCCATCGCGGACAACGTGACCCTGACCGTCCCGGAACGGCTCGGCCGCGCGGGGTTCATCGACGGTCGCCGCCGCGACGCCCTCGCCAGGTCCGTGATCGGGAGGCTGGCCATCAAGGCGCCGGGCCCCCGGCTGCCGGTCAGCGGTCTCTCCGGCGGCAACCAGCAGAAGGTCGTCATGGCCCGCGCGCTGGCCAACGACGCCGCGGTGCTGGTGCTGATCAACCCGACCGCCGGCGTCGACGTGCGGTCGAAGGAGTTCCTCCTCGGCAAGGTCGAGGAGGTCGCCGCGTCCGGCACCGGGGTGCTCGTCGCCTCCGACGAACTCGACGACCTGCGCCTGTGCGACCGGGTCCTGGTGGTGTTCCGGGGCGGGGTGGTCGCCGAGTTCGCCCGCGGCTGGCACGACCACCAGCTCGTGGCCGCGGTGGAGGGGGTGGACCTCGGTGCGTGAGACCCCGGTGCGCGAGACCACCGTGGGTGGGACCACGACCGGGGGTGGGCGGCGGATCGCCCTCGCCCGGCTGCGCGACCTGGCGCTCGTCCCCGCGATCGTCGTGATCGCGATCGTCGGCCACCTGGTCAGCCCGGTGTTCCTGCGGGCCGACAACCTCGTCAACATCCTCCAGACCATGTCCGAGATCGCCGTCCTCGTCCTGGCCCAGGCGCTGGTCCTGATCGTCAAGAAGATGGACCTCTCCCTGGAGTCCACCGTCGGCCTCGCGCCGGGGGTCGCCGCCTGGCTCACGGTGCCGGTCGGCGCGGGGCACGGGCTGGGCCTGGTGCCGGGCGGCTGGTCGGTGCCCATCACGCTGGCGGTCGGCGTGCTGGTCGGCGTCGTCAACGCGCTGTTCGTCATCCGGTTCGGGCTCAACGGGTTCATCGTGACGCTCGGCATGCTGATCGTGCTGCGCGGCGTCCTCACCGGCATCTCGGGCGGTCAGACGTTCTTCCGGCTCCCCGGGTCGATGCTCTACCTCGGCACGGCGCAGTGGCTCGGCGTGCCCGCCTCGGTGTGGGTGTGCCTGGTCCTGTTCGCCCTCGGCGTCGTGGTCCTCGGCTTCACCGGCTTCGGCCGCTCCCTGTACGCGATCGGCGGCAACGTCGACGCCGCCAGGGCCGCCGGCATCCGCACCGACCGGGTGCTGTGGGTCGTCCTCGTCACCGCCGGCCTGCTCGCCGCCCTCAGCGGCCTCCTGCTGTCCGGGCGGCTGGCCTCGGTCGCCTCAGGCCAGGGCAACGGCTACATCTTCACCGTGTTCGCCGCGGCCGTCATCGGCGGCGTCAGTCTCAACGGCGGCAAGGGCACCGTGTTCGGCGCCTTCACCGGCGTGCTGCTCCTCTTCGTGATCCAGAACGTGCTGACCCTCGGTGGCGTCCCCGCGCAGTGGACCGGCGCGCTCAACGGCGCGATCATCCTCGTCGCGCTGGCGCTGTCCCGCGTCACCGGGGGCAGGGCGCAGGAGTGAGCGGACCGCCGCACCGACGGGTCGGGTCGAGCGGCGGAGGTGCTCACCGGTCGCCGTGCCCGGGGAGGCGCCAGGTCTGGTTGAGCGGGCTGCCCTGACCGGTCGGGTTGCACGTCCACTGGTGGACCGGGGCGCCCGGCACGGTGGAGACGGCGCTGACGTCGACGCACTTCCCGCTGTGCCGGGCCACGAGCTGGTGGTCGTCGGGGTCGTTGCCGGCGTAGGAGACCCTCCGCAGGGCGAACTGCTGGTTGACGCCGCCGTTGCAGGACCACTGGATGACCGCGGCACCCTCCGCGGTGGACGCGCCGTTGACGTCCAGGCACTTGCCCGACTGCTGGTTGACGACCGCGTAGGTGCCGGCGAGCCCCGCCACCGGGCGGAAGTCCCACCGCTGCTCGTCACCGGAGCCGCACGGCGACTGCTGCTGGCGGGTGCCGTCGGCGGTGCTGCGGCCGGGGTTGGTCAGGCACTGCCGCGAGTGCTGCGCGACCGCGGTGGACCGGAAGGCGCCACCGGTGTCCGAGGGCGGCAGGACGGTGATGGTGAACGCGTCGTCCGCGTTGGTGTGCGGCAGGGTCACGGTGGTGGCGTTGCCGGACAGGGCCACGACCGAGTCCAGGACGGTGACGGGGCCTTGGACCGCGCCGCCGCCGTTGTGCGGGACGCGCTCGGCGAGCACCCGCACCCGGTTGTCGCGCACGACGCCCTCGGTGGTGTCGAGGCCCAGCAACCGGACCGCGATGTTCCCCGTCGTGCGGCCACCGCCGACCAGCACCTTGGCCTCGCCCGGCGCCTTCGTCGCGAACCCGTCGTAGGACGCGCTGGGCGTGACCGCGGCGATCCGCCCGGTCTGCGAGCCGTAGAAGCGGTAGACCCACCACTCGCCCTTGGGCTGGTGCCGACCGGCCGAGTCGCGGACGAGCAGGTTGCCGAGGTCGTTGTGCAGGTTGCCACCGCCCGCCCAGTTCGCGCGCAACCCGTCCACGCCGGCCCGTTCCAGCCGTGCGATGTACCAGGAGCCGTCACCGGGGTTCTGCTCCGACTGGGACCCGTACTCGTTGATCTGGTAGGGGCGCGGGTGCGGGATGCCGCGTGCGCCCAGGGTGGCATCGGCCGTCGCCGCGTTCGCCACCGGGTCGCCCGGCAGCGAGTGCCAGCTGATGATGTCGGGGACGACGCCGTTGGCCCGCGCGAAGTCGAGGTACTGGGTCCACCACCCCGACGTCGACGGGACGCACGCGCAGCTCGGGCCGACGATCAGGTGCGTCGGCAACGCGGCCCGGACGCGCTGGTGCGTGCGCCGCACGAGTTCGAAGTACTGCGACTGCGGTCGGTTCCAGAACAGCGGGATGTTGGGCTCGTTCCAGGTGTCCCACTGCACCGGCGCGCCCGTCGCCCGCACGTCGTCGATCAGGCGGGTGAGGAAGTTGTCGTAGTCGGTCCAGTCGCCGTTGTCGCCGGGGAACCGGGAGATCGGGTAGCCGTCCGCGCCCCACAGGTCGTGCGGCAGCAGGACGAACTCGCCGCCCAGCGACCGGGTGCGCAGCAACTGGGCGCGGGTCGCGTTCCACCGGCGCTCGTACTTGCCCGACACCCAGCCGCCCGGGGCGTCGAGCTGGGCGCCGCCGGCGCGCATGTACCGGAACCGCACGTCGCGGAAGAAGTCGTCCGCGGGTGCGGACGCGTTCTCCGTCATGCCGTAGATCCAGCCCGACGCCCGGTGGGTCGGCGCGCCGCCCGTCACGGCGAAGTCGACGGTTAAGGACTCGTCCCCCGCCTGCGCCGGTGGGCCCGGGACGACGACGGACGCGGCGACGGACACCGCGGCGGTGAGGAACGGGATGATCCCTCGGGAGCGGACGCGCCGCCTCCTGGTCGTGGTGCTCACGCCTGGCTCCTCGTGCGGGGAAGGGGCGGCGACCGGGGCAGGCCCGGCGTGGTGCGCCGGGGGCGGTTCGCCGTTGGACCGTGCCGAGCCCGACCGCAGTCGGACGGTGAGTCGAACCGGTTCGCTCACCAGTGAGCGTAGGCTCCGAGCCCCGGCGGAAGCAACGATACCGCCCGTCGAATTGATTCGACTCCCGCTGTACACGACCTTCTGGGGCATACCGGACCACCCTTGCGGTCGCCTCCGACGAGCGGTGGACATCGCCGGTTCCACCCTGCACACTAGGTGCTGCTCGAACCGGTTCGACAGTGCGGACCGGCGGAGGCCGGAACCCGATCACCAGGAGAAGCACAGTGAGCCGCTCCCCCTTCGCAGCCGGTGTGCTGGCCCTGACCGTGGTCGCCTCGGTGACCGCGTGCTCCTCGCCGGACGCCTCCACCCCCGGCGCGTCCGCGCCGTTCACCCTCTGGGACCCCTACCCGCAGCAGGGGCCCGACTCGGCCTGGGCCAAGGCCGTCGCGTCCTGCGGCGCGGCGTCTGGCGTCACGATCGAGCGCACCGGTCACGACACCACGGACCTGACCACCAAGGTGCTGCTGGCCGCGCAGCAGGACGTCCCGCCGACGGTGCTCGTCGTGGACAACCCCGTGGTGTCCACGCTCGCCGAGGGCGGGGTGCTGAGGACCGCGGAGGAGCTGGGCGCGGACATCTCCGGCGTCGAACCGAACCTGGTGGCCGCCGGGCAGCTGAACGGCCGGACCTACGGCGTCCCGATCGGCGCCAACACCTTGGCGCTGTACTACAACGAGGCGGTCCTGGCCGGGGCGGGCGTGGACGTGGCGTCGATCCGCGACTGGGCGTCGCTGACCGCGGCGCTGGACGAGGTCGTGCGGTCCGGCAAGAAGGGCATCACCTTCTCGGCGGTGGGCACCGAGGAGGGCACGTTCCAGTTCCTGCCCTGGTTCTGGGGCGCCGGGGCGGAGCTGACCGACCTGTCCTCGGCCGACGCCGCGGCCGCGCTCGACCTGTGGAAGGGCTGGCTCGACAAGGGCTACGCGCCCACCACGGTGGTCGGCAACACCCAGACCGCGAGCTGGCAGGAGTTCGAGACCGGGGAGTACGCCTTCGCCGAGAACGGCACCTGGCAGCTGTCGGGGGTCGCCGGGTCGGGGCTGGACATCGGCGTGCTGCCCATCCCGGGGCGGACCGGGGGCACCGCGCCCGCCCCGACCGGCGGCGAGTTCGTGACCGTCCCCGTGCAGGCCGACAGCTCCCGCGACGCGACCGCCCGCACCGTCGTGGACTGCCTGACCAGCGGGGAGAACGCCCTCGCCGTCGACACCGCCCTGTCCTACGTCTCGGCGCGCCCGGACGTGCAGGCCGAGCAGGTGGCCGCCGAGCCCGGCTTCTCCTCCTGGGTGCGGGCCGTGAAGGCCGCCCGGGGCCGCACCGCCGACGGCCTCGGCACGAAGTACCCCCGCATCTCCGAACCGCTGTGGAACGCCGTGCAGGCGGGGCTGACCGGCTCGCTGCCCGTGCGCGACGCCCTGTCCCGGGCGCAGTCGGCGGTGGGCTGACGCCGTGCGCGCCCCCGAACCGCCCGGCGCCCGGGACGCGGCGCAGGACCCGCCGGGCGGCGCGCCCCCCGCTCGACCGCCCCGCCGCCCGGAGCAGCTGACCGCGTGGGCGTTCCTCACCCCGCTCGTGCTGTACCTCGCGCTGTTCTACGCCTACCCGCTGCTGCGCAACGTGGACCTGAGCCTGCGGTCCTACACCGTCCGGTCGTTCGTCCGGGGCGGGGCGGCGTTCGCCGGCACGGCGAACTACGGGGAGGTGCTGGCGAACCCCGCGTTCGGGCGGGCGCTGGTCACCACGGTGCTGTTCACGGCCGCGTCGCTGGCCCTCCAGTACGGGATCGGGCTCGCCCTGGCGGTGTTCTTCCACCGGCACTTCCCGCTGTCGGCGACGTTGCGCGCCTTGTTCCTGGTGCCGTGGTTGCTGCCGCTGATCGTGTCCGCGTCGACCTGGGCGTGGATGCTCAACAGCGAGGCGGGCGTGGTCAACGCGCTGGTCGAGGCGCTGGGGTTCGGCCAGGTCGGCTGGCTGACCTCGCCGGGCTGGTCGCTGGTCTCGGTGACCGTCGCCAACACCTGGATCGGCGTCCCGTTCAACCTGGCGATCCTCTACAGCGGCTTGCAGGCGATACCGAAAGAGGTCCACGAGGCCGCGGCGCTCGACGGCGCCACCGGCCGGCAGCGGTTCCGGCACGTCACCTTCCCGCTGCTGCGCCCGGTCTCGTCGATCACGCTCCTGCTCGGGCTGGTCTACACGCTCAAGGCGTTCGACGTCGTGTGGATCATGACGAAGGGCGGTCCCAGCGGCTCCTCCACCACGCTGGCCACCTGGTCCTACCAGCTCGGGTTCGGCAGTCCGCTGCCGAGGTTCGGCCAGGGCGCGGCGGTGGGCACCGTGCTGATCCTGCTGACCCTCGTCGCCGCCGTCGCGCACCTCCGCGCACGCGACCGCCGGGAGGACCGATGAGGCGGACCCGCCTGTGGAAGACCGCGGTCGGCGTGGTCCTCACCGCGCTGATGCTGTTCCCGGTCTACTGGATGGTCAACGTCTCGCTCACGCCCGCCGAGCGGATGCGCCGGGACCCGCCGGACCTCCTGCCGCTGCACCCCACGTTCGAGGGCTACCGCCGCTTCCTCGCCGACCAGCTGCCCTACCTGGGCACCAGCCTGGCGATCGGCCTCGGCACCGCCGCGCTCACCCTGGCGGTCGCCGCGCCCGCCGCGTTCGCGCTGGCCACGCTCCGGCTGCGCGGGCGGGGAGCGCTCGAACTCGCCCTGGTGGTCGCGCAGATGATCCCCGGCGTCGTCATGGCCCTCGGATTGTACGGGACCTACGTCCAGCTCGGCATCGTCAACCAGGCGTGGGGGCTCGTCATCGCCGACTCGACCATCGCCGTGCCGTTCGCCGTGCTCGTCCTGACCGCGTTCATGTCCGGCATCCCCGAGGAGCTGACGCAGGCCGCCCGCGTCGACGGCGCGGGCACGCCGCGGGTGTTCTGGTCGATCGTCCTGCCGGTCAGCCGCAACGGCCTGGTCACCGCCGGGCTCTTCGCGTTCCTGTGGGCGTGGTCGGACTTCGTGTTCGCCTCCACCCTGGACGCCGGCGGCGCGCACCAGCCGGTGACCCTGGGCATCTACAAGTACATCGGCAACAACAACCAGGAGTGGAACGCCATCATGGCCACCGCGGTCGTGGCCTCGATCCCCGCGGCGGTCCTCCTCGTCCTCGCCCAGCGCTACGTCGCCGAGGGCGTCACCGCGGGCGCGGTCAAGGACTGAGATCCCGACGCACCGCCGGAAGGACCACCGTGTCGATGCCACCGCCGTTCCCGAGCAGCGCGATCCCGAGCAGCGAAGTCCCGGTCGGCGAGATCCCGGTCGGCGAGATCCCGGTCGGCGAGATCCCGGTCGGCGAGATCCCGGTCGGCGAGATCCCGGTCGGCGAGATCCCGGTCGGCGAGATCCCGTTCAGCTGCGCCGGGTCCTGGCTGGACGTCTCCCCGGTCGTGGCCGAGAGGCGCACCGCGCCCGACCTGCACCTCGTCTCCCACCACAACGGGATGCACGCCGTGCTCGCGTTCACGCCGCTGGTCGACGGGCGGCGCGCCGACACCGAGGTCACCGCCACGCCCGCGGTGCTGTCCTGGAGCGCCGGTCGGGGCGGGATCGACCTGGCGTTCGAGGACCCGGACACCCTCCGCGTGACCGGGTCGGGCCTGGAGCTGCGGCTCGGCGCCGCCCACGGGGTCCTGACCCCGTTCAGCGGCACCTACCTGTACCGGGACCCGGTGTCGGGGGGACACGTGTTCACCTCGTACGAGACCGGGATGCGCTACCGCGTCACCGCCCTCGCCGGGACGGTCCTCGCCGTCGGCGACCAGGCCCTGGGTGCCCACGAGCGCGGCGTGGTCATCGGCCCCGGCGCGGACGGGCGCTGGGAGGTCGCCGTCGAGACCTACCGCACGTCCCGCACCCCGTACCGGTCGGGACAGGACTTCCGGGCCGTCGTCCGCGCCCGGGAGGACGGGTTCCGGTCGTTCCTCGACGCCGTCGCGCCGTGGCGCGACGACACCACCCCGGCCGCCGAGGCCGCCGCCTACGTGCTGTGGTCGGCCACCGTCCGCCCGGCCGGGTTCGTCGGTCGTCCGGCGGTGCTGATGTCCAAGCACTGGATGGACAAGGTGTGGAGTTGGGACCACTGCTTCAACGCCCTCGCGCTGGCGCCCGGCGAGCCCGCCCTGGCGTGGCACCAGTTCCTGCTCCCGTTCGACCACCAGGACGACAGCGGGGCGTTGCCGGACTCGGTCACCCACTCGGAGGTCCTGCACAACTTCGTCAAACCCCCCGTCCACGGGTGGGCCTTCGCCCGGCTGCGCCGCGCCCTGCCCGCGCCGCTGGACCACGACCAGCTCACCGACGCCTACGCGGGGCTGTCGGCCTGGACCCGGTTCTGGCTCGACCACCGCCGGGTGCCCGGCCACGTCCTGCCCCACTATCAGCACGGCAACGACAGCGGCTGGGACAACGCGACCACGTTCGACGCCGCACGCCTGGTCGAGACCGGGGACCTGGCCGCCTTCCTCGTGCTGCAACTGCACCAGCTCGCCGGGCTGGCGGTCGAGCTCGGCCGCCGGCACGAGGCGGACGGGTGGGCCGCCCTCGCCGAGGAGATCCGCGCGGCGCTGTTCGACCGGCTGTGGGACGGCCACCGCTTCACCTCGCTCGACGCCGCCACCGGCGAGCGGCACCGCTCCGACAGCCTCCTGGACCTGATGCCGATCGTGCTCGGCGAGCACCTGCCCCCCGGCCACGCGCAACGGCTCACCGCGCTCCTGGAACGCCACCTCACCCGATCGGGGCTCGCGACCGAGCTGCCCGCCTCCGCGCGCTACGAGCCCGACGGCTACTGGCGCGGTCCGGCCTGGGCGCCGACCACCGTCCTCGTCGACGACGGGCTGCGCCGTGCCGGTTTCCCCGACCTGGCGGACGACGTCAGCCGGGCCTTCCGCGAGGTCTGCGAGAAGTCCGGCTTCGCGGAGAACTTCGACGCCCGCACGGGCGACGGGCTCCGGGACCGCGCCTACACCTGGACCGCCTCCGCCTACCTGCTGCTGGCCGCGGACGCCGTGCGCCGCCGCCGAGCCTCCCCGGACCCGTGGCGGTGAGGCCGTGCGCGAAGCCGCTACCGCAGGCGCGCGCCCGTGCTGGACCGCAGGGAGATCACCGGCTCCAGCAGCGCGTGCCGGGGTGTGGCGTCCGGGTCGGCGATCCGCTCGACCAGCAGTTCCACCGCCAACCGGGCCATCTCGCCGGCCGGCACGTCGGCCGCGGTCAGCGGCGGGTGGAAGTCCTCCGCCAGGCGGTTGGCGATGACGCCCGTGACGGAGAAGGCCCCCGGCACGTCCAGCCCGTGGCGGTGCAGCGCCCGTTGCAGGCCGGGCAGCGCCGCCTCGTTGATCGTCACCGCGGCGGTGACCTCCGGCCAGCGGGCGCGGATCTCCTCGAAGCACGCCAGGCCCGCCGCGGGCTCGTCGGCGCAGCACACGCCGTGGGCGGCCAGTCCCCGCTGCTCGGCGGCCTCGGCGAACCCTGCCGACGCGCGCAGGGCGGGGCCGTAGCCGGACGCCACCAGCTCGTCGGACCGGTTGATCAGCACCAGGTCCCGGTGGCCGAGGTCGGCCAGGTGGTGCACGCAGCGCCGGACCAGCGCCGCGTAGTCCACGTCCACCCACCACGACGCGCCCGGGCGCTCGACGTGGCCGATCGAGACGAAGGGCAGGGCGGCCCGCTCCAGCCGCTCCACCCGCGGGTCGTCCAGCAGGATCTCCATCAGGATGACGCCGTCGACCCGCCGACCGGTGACCACCCGTTCGAAGGACCGGTCGTGGTCCCCGCCGCTGGGCGAGAGCAGCACGTCGAGGTCCTGGGTGGCGGCGGCCTCGACCACGCCGGCCACGAAGTCGAGCTGCACGTCGGTCAGCCGCCGGCCGGCCGGGGGGATCACCAGGCCCAGCGTCCGCGTCCGCCCCTCGGCGAGCGCCCGCGCGCTGGCGTTGGGCCGGTAGCCCAGCTCGGCGATGACGTCGTTGATCCGCCGCGCGGTGGCCGTCGACACCGGCCGCTTCCCGCTGAGCGCGTAGGACACCGTGCTGCGCGACACTCCCGCCCGCTTGGCGATCTCCCCGATGTTCATGCGCACTCCGTTCAACCGGTTCGACGGGGTCCCGATGATACGGCTCCCCCGGTCGCCGAAGTCCCGGCAACGACCCGGAAGGGTGTCGGTTCACCGATTCGAACCGGTTCGGTTCTGCGGGCGGGTGACCGGTGCGGTCGGACCCGCCCGGCCGATTGTGCGGGCGACCGGCGACCCCGTACCGTCCGATGTGGTGGTCGCCGGTCGCACACCCCGAAGGGCGCGGCGGCGCGTCGAGCGGGGATGAGGAGCGAGCATGGCCCGGGTACTGGTCCTGACGGCCGACGCCGCCGAGGAGCTCGACTCGATGTACCCCGTGTTCCGCCTGCGCGAAGGGGGTCACGACGCGGTCGTGACCGCTCCCACCACGCGCGCGGTCAAGCTGGTGGTGCACGACTTCGAGCCGGGGTGCGACGCCTACACGGAGAAGCCGGGCCACCTGCTGCCGGTGGACCTGGCGTTCCGCGACGTCGACCCCGCGGAGTACGACGCGCTGGTGATCCCGGGCGGGCGGGCGCCGGAGTACATCCGGACGGACCCCGACGTGGCCCGGGTCGTCCGCCACTTCTTCGACCGCGACCTGCCCGTGGGCACGATCTGCCACGGACCGCAGGTGCCCGCCGCGCTCGGGCTCCTGCGGGGCCGCACCACCGCCGCCTTCCCGCCCCTGAGGTTCGACGTGGAGCAGGCCGGCGCGACGTTCGTGGACGCGCCCGACGTCGTCGACGGGGCGATGGTCTCCTGCCGCGGCTGGCCCGACCTGCCCCTCTGGTCGCGCGCGTTCATGCGCGTCCTGGAGAAGTCGCAC
>NZ_JBPKJK010000194.1:0-15322 GCF_051756985.1 Saccharothrix sabaoui | reverse complement strand
CGCGACCACCGCAAGCTCGGCTGAGCTGGGCCGCCGCCGAGTGCACCCGCCCTGGGCACCTGCTGCGCCGAAGGGCTTGTCCGGTAGCGGCTGCGGTAGCGGGGCGGGCACGGAGCGCGATCTCATCTGCGAGGCGCGTGCCCGCGAGAGGGGAACCGTGTTCCGATCACGAGCACTGCTCGCCGTGTTGACCGTGACCGCCCTGGTGGTCACCGCCGCGCCCGTAGCCGCAGACCCGGTGTCGTCCGCCGCCGATCCCGTGGCGGTCATCCGGACGCCGACTCCGAACCTCCTCATCGCGAACGGCACGACGGTGATGGTGACCGGCACGTCGTCGACGGAGCCGGGAGTGCGGGTGGAGGTGTCCACCGACGGCGGTATCGGCTGGACGAGCGCCTCGGGGACCCCGAGTGGGTGGTTCCACGACTTCACGCCCACGACCGCGGGCTCCCACACGGTGCTGGCCCGCGCGGTCGTCGGCGACACCGCCGGGCCGGCGGCCTCGGTGGTCGTGCAGATGGGCGGGCCGACGCTGCCCCCGCCCTCGGTGACCTGCGAGTGCGTGTTCGACATGGTCGACAAGCCGCTCGCCGCCCACACCGACGACCAGCCGGTCGAGCTGGGATTGAGCACCATGGTCGACCGCGACGGCTACCTCACCGGCGCGATGATTCGGCGCGGTACCTACACCGGCGAACTCATCATGCGCGTCTACAACCCGACCGGAACCCGGATCACGCAGGTCACGGCACCGGCGGGCACGGGCGTGCAGCAGGTGCGCCTCACCACGCCCCTGCCGGTGCTGCGCTGGCAGGGGCTCATGATCACCTACTACACCCCGGCCGGTGGCTACGCGGCGTCCCCGGACTACTTCACCGGATTGCTGGCCCGGTCGCCGTTCCGGACGAGCGGCAGCTACTACCGCTACGGTGCCGACGGTGGCTACCCGACGCAGACCTACCGGGGCACGAACTACTGGATCATGCCCACCTTCAGCCTCACTCCCTGACCCGTGGCCGGACTCGGCATGCGAGATGGCCGGTCGCCGCACAGGTCCTGGGGGTGCAGAGAAGGTGTTCCACCAGGGTGCCGGTGACAGGCTGCTGCCCGGCGCCGAGGGCCTCGACAGGTGCAACCTGCACACCGCGCATGCGGAGTACACCCGCAGCCTGCGTCTCGGGGAGGACACCGACTTGCCGGAGTGGCCCAATGGCCTGCGGGCTGTCGACGGAATCCGCTGAGCAGCGGATTGGACGGTGGGAACTGATGCCGTTCCCGCGTTACCGCTGATCGTTCCCCGCCTGGATGCCGGCCTGTGAACGGTCAGCGGCCGCGTCCGGATTGCGGTTGGTGGTGTTGTCGAGGTCGTCGAGTTGTTGTTGGACGTGGTCGGCGTCGGTGTCGCGGCCTTGATCCCGATACAGCTCCAGCGCCTCCCGCCAGACCGCGCGAGCCGGGTCTGTCAAACGAGTGGCTCTGGCGCACTTTCGTTGGTGACGTTGAGTAGCTGGTTGGGTCGTGATCCCGTGATGGATGCCGATCCCCTTGCGGGGGCGGTACTCCGGACCGGCGGTTCCGGTTGTTGGGTGCGTGGCAGAGGGCGGTGGTCGCGGTCCGCAGCCGGGTTGCGGCCGTGCCGTCCGGCGCCCGGCGCTGCGGTGACGAAGGCGTCGACAACCCGAAAGCACCTTCCCGGCAAGGGGATCGATCTTCACCGCAAGGTCACGGCCGTGACTGGCTACTCACCGTCACCACCGAAAGTGTGCCAGAGCCGATCTTGAAACAGTCCCCCGCTGTCGGGCCTTGAGTGAATGCCTAGCGCGGTAGCCGCGCACGTTCGCGCACGTCCAGAAGATCTCGTCGAGCAGACTGCCCAACACCGAGGTGTTGTCGCGGACCTGCGGCTCCATTCATCCTCCAGAGGGTGCGGATCGTGGACACACTGTCGGGCCCTCGCGCTCCTGTACCGCGCGGTCTGCACGGATCGCCTACGGCCGCAGGTGCCGGTCAGTCCGATACCGGCCGGTAGATGCCGCGATGGACTCGTTCCAGGTCGTCGTAGGTGGCGTGGTCGGTGGCGTTGTGGCACAGGTGCGAGGTGACCATGGTGCGGAGGGTGCCCTCGGCGTAGCCGGTGCCCCGGCGGGCCATCTCGGCGACGACCTCGGCCAGCGTGAAGGTCGACGCGCCGGACCGGGTCAACACGGCTTGGACCGTCGAGGATCTCCCTGCGCGCCTTCTCCCTCACGCCATGGGAACCCGGTCGGGTCGGTGGCGTGTCGGTACCGGTGACCGTCGCAGCCGCGCGCCGCGCCGCCTGCACCGGAGGCAGCGGCCGCTCTACCTCGGGACCACCTGCGGGCAGGGCCGCAGTCTGCGGGGTGGCGAGCGGGTCGACGTGGTAGATGGCCAGGCGCAGGGTGTCGTTGACGGGGATGACCGCGAGGCGGGGCGCCGTGGCGCGGTGCCGGGCCAGGCAGGCAGGCAGGCACCGATGTGTCCAGGGCCGTGGCGGGCAGTCCGGCGACGGGGGCAGGGACGAGCATGACCGCGTCGGTGTCCAGGTCGACTCCGTAGCGCCGCGCGGCACCGGCTATGTACCTGCGCAGACGGTTGCTCTCGACGTAGACGAGGGCCCGGTCGACCTCGCCGGGGATAGGCGGCCAGTCGATAGAAGTCCTCAGGACTTCGCCCAAGATCATCGTCCACGCCGCGTTCACCTCGTTCGGCTCCCGCGGGAACTTCAACTCGATCAACGCCACCGGCACGAGCCGCCCGACCACCAGATCGACCCGCGAACCCTTCAACGCCGGGTGCGGCGCCTCCATCCGCAACACCGTCGCGTCCACACCGGCTGCCACCAGGGCCCGCGCGGCGGCGAACCGCACCACGTCCTCGGTGAGCAGCCCGCCGAGCCCACGCTCCAGATAACCTCGCAGTTCGGCGGCCACCGATGTCCCATACCGCCTGAACCCGCCTTGCCGTGATCGGGCCTGTCCGGCACCGCGTCGTCCGACATCGGTCAGAAGTGCGTTCACGTGAAAACCTACGTCGACACCAACGTCGCCATGGGCCGGGACAGCGCTCTCGGCTTCATCGGAACCCTGTCGGCACCTTCACTGCCCATTCGGCGCCACCCGTCGGACAGGGCCGGGTGACTGGTTCGGTGACCGGAAGACCGATGGCGACTACCGGACGTGGCCGGGCTGCAGCCGTGTTGACCTGCGGATTCAACGATGTCACCACGTTGTGGTCAGCCCTCGTCGACGACTGTGGTCTCGACAGCGCCACTCAATGATGGGGGATGACATGGCGATTCGCAGGGCACTGGCAGCGTCGGCGATGGCGGCGGCTTTGGTCGGGGGGATGGCCGCTCCGGCTGTCGCCGCGGAAAGCCACCTGCCCGGTGGGGTGCTCGGTCTCTTCGTCAGTCCGCTGCACACCACCGGCTACATCCAGGTCAGCTTCACGCGCACCCACCCGGGCAACGTCACCGACGGGGTCAACGTGGGCTGGTACAACGATCGGACCCAGAAGACCAACACCGGGCCGGGGTTCGTGAAGGCAGCGGTCGGCTACACCGTGACCCACACCTGGCCGACCTGGATCGGGCCGGGCTGCACGTACCCGGTGCTCGACGTCGACACCAACGGCGACAACATCGGCGACTACCAGATCAACAAGTTCAACACGCAGGGGATCCGCGCCGAGTGCCGGTGATCGTCGAGGGGGAACCCGGACCGGTCTGAGCGGTGGCCGCGAAGGCGCTCCTTGCCGGACGTGGGGAGACCGCGGTGACGTGGTCTCCCCACCCGGATCCCAGCCCTTCCGGGCTACCGGTGCAGGACACCGTGCACCACTCCGGCGTCCCGGCGATGCGGGATCAGCCGGCAACGGTGTCGGTGCGGCGGCCACCGGCCCGTTGGCTGGACGAGCACGCCGAACCGACCGCGGTGAGGCACCGCGATGATCTTCACTTCCACCAGGGAGGTTCAAGGCCACCGACTGGAACGACCGGACTGCAGGGGGACGGACGAGTGGACGCGAAGCCACCGGTGCACCGCGTCGGGTCCACCACCACGGCCACCACGCGAGCGAGCCCTCACGTGCACGGGGCCCACCTCGAACCCGACGCACGACCTGGCACCCGGGGGGCGTGCCAGGCCGTTGCGGTCGCGCTGCTCGACGCTGCGCGGTACCGCCGCGACAACCCCACCGCGAACTCGAACGCGCACTGCCGCCGGCCGACCAGGTCTGCCGGCCGCGCCGGGACCGTTCGCCGAAGACCCCGGACGCCGCGCGGATCAGCGACCGGTGGCGTCCGGGGTGCGGTCTCGCGACGGCGGCGGGGAAGACGCGCGGTCGACACCGCTCAGTCGCCGGGCCACCTCGGCGGCTTCCGCGTGCCGTTCCTGGGACTGGAACAGGGACAGCGCCGTGTTCCACGCTTCGCGGGCCTGCCCGTCCTGGCCGAGGTCGGCGTGAACCTCGCCGAGCTCGGCCAGGACGGGAGCCTCGTAGCGGGAGTGGCCGAGGTCGGCGAGCAGCGCCGCCGCGGCGCGGTAGTGGCCGACCGCCTTCGCGGGGTTGCCCCGTTTGCGTTCGACGGCACCGAGGCTGTCGTGCACCTCGGCCCGGCCGACATCGGAGCCGAGTTCCTCCAGCAGGCGCAGCGCCCTGGTGCACTGCTCGTGGGCTTCGTCGTACTCGCCGAGCACGACGTGCACCCAGCCGATCTGGTTGACCGCCTTGGCCTCCTGGAGCCGGTCGCCGGCGCGCCTGGCCAGGTCGAGGGTGCGGTGGGCGTGCTCCAGCGACCGGCGGTTGTCGCCGAGCTCGGACCAGGTGCGGGCGAGGATCTGGTGGAGGTGGTTCTGAAGGGGCAGGTCATCGGTCCGCTCGGCGACGGCGAGGCCCGCCAGCAGGTGGTCGCGCGACTCCCTCAGCCGACCCAGGTTGATCAGGATCTGGCCGAGGTTGCGGTGAGCCCGGGCGGTGGCCGTCTCGTCACCGGCGCGCTCGGCCGCCGCCAGGCCGTGCCGCCACGCCTCCACGTGGTCGGCGGAGAGCGCCCGGCGGTAGTGGAAGGTGTCCAGCACGGCCGCGAGCTGCCACACCGCGGCGTGCCGTTCCTCTCGCACGGCGAGCTGCTGACAGGCGACGATGTTGTCGTGCTCGGCGGCCAGCCACTCCCAGGCCCGCTCCGGGTCCGCCGTCCGGTACGGGTCCACCAGCGGCGGGTCGACCTCGACGGGCGGGCGTTCGGGATCGATCAGCCGGTCGGCGTGGTGGGCGCTGTGGAGGTGGAAGCTGGTCAGCCGGGCCAGGGCCGCTTCGCGGTCGGCGCCCGCGTGTTCCGCGGCGTAGAGCCGGACCAGGTCGTGCATCCGGTAACGGCCGGCGGAAGTCGCGGTGATCAGGTGGGCTGCCTCCAGCTCGCGCAACGGTCGGCGGGCCGCCCCGCCGAGCACCGCCTCGGCGGCGGGCAGGGTGGTATCGGGTCCGGGGGCCGAGCCGAGCAGGGCGAACAGGGTCGCCGCCCGCGGGCTCAGCGCCTCGTAGGACGAGGAGAACACGGCGCGCAGGGTCAGGTCGTCGCCGGTGTCCAGGGCATCCAGGCGCTCGGCGTGCTCGCGCAGCTCCTCGGCGAGCACGGCCAGGGGCAGCTCCGGGTGGGCCGAGGCGCGAGCGGCGATGATGCCCAGCGCCAAGGGCAAGCCGCCGCACCACGTGATGATGTCCGCGACGGCCTCCGGTTCCGCGTCGGACCGTTCCGCGCCAATGTGCTCGACCAGCAGCGCACGGGACTCCGCCGTGTCCAGCACGCCCAGCGCGAACCGGTGCGCGCCGTGCCTGGCGACCAGCCCGCCGAGCTGGTTGCGGCTGGTGACGATGACGGTGCAACCGGGGCCGGGCAGCAGCGGCACGACCTGCTCGCTGTCGCGGGCGTTGTCCAGCACCACCAGCAAACGGCGACCACCGGTCAGGGCGCGGTACAGCTCCGCGCGCGCCTCGGGATCGTCCGGGACGACTGTCGGGTCGACGCCGAGCGCGTACAGGAAGTGCCGGACGACGGTGGTGTGGTGCACGGGGGCCCCGATCGGGGCGAACCCCTGGAGGTCCGCGTACAACTGCCCCTCGGGGAATCGGTCCAGCCTCTCGTAGGCCCAGTGCAGCGCCAACCACGTCTTGCCGACGCCGCCGACGCCGCCGAGCGCGGAGATCACCGTCGTGCCGGAGCCGTCCAACGCGGCCAGCGCCCCGGTCCGCCCGCTGAACCGGCGCGGTCGCGCCGGGAGTTGGCGCGGCACGACCCGCGCGTCGCCGACCGGGGTGCGAGCGGCGGCCCGCTCGGTCTCCACCAGGGATCGCAGGCGACGCAGCCACGGGCTGTCCAGCCCTTCGAACGGCGTGCCGCGCCACAGCGCCAAGGCCCGGTCGGGTTTCCCCTCGGCCAGCAGCGCGCGGAACCGGTGCAGGTCGACGGCGGCCCCAGGCACGTGGGCCAGGTAGCCGCCGGGTGTGCGCTCGATGCGCACCGGCAACGCGGCGCGCAGCCGCGACAGGTAGGTGCGCAGCGTCGCATGGGCCCGGTGCGGTGGCCGGTCGCCCCACACCCGCTCGACCAGCTCGGCCGTCGGCAGCGGCCTGCCCGGGTCGGCCAGCAGGGCGACGAGGACGACCTGCTGCCGGCTGGGTCCCAGGGCCACGTCCTGCCCGTCGACCACGGCCCGCACCGGCCCGAGCACCGAGAACTCCACCCCGTCATGATGCCTGGCGCGTGCCGGCGCGAACCGCTGTACCGGCCGGAAGGGGATCGAGGGGGATGCGGGTGGCGATGCGATTCAGGCTGTTGGGGGACATCGGCGCGGAGGTGGACGGCCATCCGGTCGACCCCGGACCGATGAGGCGACGCGCCGTGCTGGCGGTGCTGCTGGTCGACCCGGACCGGCCGGTGCCGCCCGACGAGCTGGCCGAGCGGGTGTGGGGTCCGGACCGACCGCGCCGCGCGATCGACACGCTGCGCAGCTACGTGTCGCGGCTGCGCGCCGCGCTGCCGGTGAACGTGGATCGCACACCCGCCGGTTACCGGCTGCGCGTTCCCCGCACGGCCGTCGACCTGCACGTGTTCCGCGACCTGCTGAACCGGGCGCGGGACGCGGACCAGGCAGGGGCGGAGGTGCTGCGCGCCCGGGCTTTCACCTTGTGGCGCGGCGAGCCGTTCACCGGCGCGGCGTCACCGTGGTTGGACCAGGTACGCCGGGTCCTGCACGCGGAGCTGCACGCGGCCCGCCTGGACCACCACGACGCGCTGCTGCGGTCGGGGCGCCACGCCGCGCTGCTGCCCGACCTCCTCGCCCTGGCCACCGAGCACCCGCTGGACGAGAGGCTGGCCGCGCAACTGGTGCTGGCCCTGCACCGCAGCGGCCGGCAGGCGGACGCGGCGGATCACTACGACCTCATCCGGCGGCGGCTGGCGGACGAGCTGGGCGTCGTGCCCGGCGTGGAGCTGCGCGAGGTCCGGCAGCGGCTGGTGCACGCGCCGACGGCGTCGCGTGCGCCCCGGAGGCTGCCGCCCGCGCCCGAGGCGTTCGTCGGCCGCGCCGCCGAGCTGGAAGCGCTCGACCGGACCGTCCGGCGGACCGGCCAGGCGGTCGTCACCGGGCCGGGCGGGGTGGGCAAGACCTGGCTCGCGCTGCGGTGGGCACACCGTGCGCAGTTCCCAGACGGGCTGGTCTACCTGGATCTGCGGGGCTTCGACCCGCACCAGGAGCCGCTGAGCACCTCCCGAGCCGTGGACTCCCTGCTGGACGGCCTGGGCGTGGGACCGCCCCCGAGCGGGCTCGACGTCCGCCTGGCGCTCTACCGGGCGACCGTGGCCGACCGCCGGATGCTGGTGATCCTGGACGGCGCACGCGACTCCGCCCAGGTAGCGCCCTTGCTGCCCGGCGGCTCGACGTGCGCGGTGCTCGTCACCAGCCGCAACCGCCTGACGAGCCTGACCGCCACGCACGGTGCGCCGGTGCTCGACCTGGGTCCGCTCGACCCGGCGGAATCCCGAGCCCTGCTGGCGCGGCGGCTCCCACCGACCCGGTTGACCGGCCCGGTGGACGAACTGATCCGGCACTGCGCGGGCCTGCCACTGGCGCTGGGCATCGTCGCCGCCCGGGCGGAGGAGCACCCGGTGGAGGAGTTGGTCGAGGAGCTGCGCGCCGCGCCGCTGGACGCGCTGGACCTCGGCGAGCGCGCCGCAGATCTGCGCACGGTGCTGGCCGGTACCTGCGGCGCGCTGAGTCCGGACGACCGCGAGGCGCTCACCGCGTTGGCGGCGCTGCCCGGCAACGACGTGACGGCGGACGAGGTGGCCGGTCTCACCGGCACGACCACGGCGGTCGCCCGGAAGTTGCTGCGCCGCCTCGGCAACACCCACCTGGTCCGGCCCAGCACCCCGGACCGCTACCGCATCGACCACTTCGTCCGCCTGCACGTGCGGGAACACGCGCCGGCCAGGTGACCGGACCGGCCGGGCGAAGTCGCAGGCCACCGGCTCGAACGGCGGCGCGCTCACCTTCTGGGCGGTCGACGACCCGGCGCAGCCGCGCCGCCTGAGCTTTCCGTCGAAGTACAGCGGCTGCTTCAGCGACGTCACCATCAGCCCGAACGGACAGGTGGCGGCCGCGACCACGGGACAAGCGGCCGGGAGGACCGCCGCGGTGGTCCTCCGGGACATCCGCGCCCAGCCGCGCCGGTCGGGATCGGCCGCCCTGCCATCGGGGACAAGAGGGGGTCACCTCACCGGCCTACCAGTTCTCTGTGGCGGCCGTGTCGTGGACCTCGGCGAACTGGGGGAGGGGTTCGACCGGCGCGGCATCACGGCACGCCACGACACGCGCGCCCGATCGACCTTCTACCGGGTCGCGGACTTCGGGCTCCGCGCCCACCTGCCCGTCCTCAACGCCGCCATCGGCTCCGCCCAACTACACGGCTTCGACCGGCTCGCCGACCTGGACCAGGCGAGGCTGGTCGACCTCGACATCGGGCACAGCGTGCCCTTCCACCGGGTGGTGCGTGTGCCCGACCACGACCGGGTGTTCCACCGGCTGCGCGAGCAGGGGATCGGCGTGGGCGTGCACTACCCGCCCGACCACTTCCAACCCACCTTCACCGCCTGGCACCGCGACCTGCCCGTCAGCGAGGCCACGGCCACCGAACTGCTCAGCCCGCCCTTCCACCCCGCCCTGCGCCCCGACGACACCACCACCGTCTGCCTGGGCAACCACTGCCGCCCGCCGCGGCGGCACCGCGATAGAGGTCCGCTCGGCCGGCGTCCGCGACAAGTGGACGGGCCATCCCGCCATGACCGCCGCCGCACACCTGGGCGATGAACGCGGTGAGAGCATCCTGAGCGGAGTGGGGGTGCGCGGGTCACGTACGCGGAACACCCCCCGCTCGCGCGGAGGAGCAAAAGCCTGCGACCGCATCGGTGATCGGGCAGAGTAGGGCCGTGGTCGCACCACCGGGAGCGGGGTGCGGACCCGCAGTGGCCCGTCGCCGCACACCGGGAGGTTCGGACCGTGCCGTTGGTGGCTGACGTCGTCCGGTGGTGCTACGGGATCTGGCCGTCCTACGGCGCGGCGATCGTGCTCGCCTCGCTGGTGATCAGCATCGTGTTCGCGCCGCTGCTCCTGTTCGAAGCACGGTTGGCGTCGAAGAAGATCGCCTTCTACCGCACGCTCGACACGAGCAGTGGCGTACACGTGGACGAGGTGTTCCTGCACCGAGCGCTCCTCAGGGGGCCGCTCCTGGCGCTGATGGCCTTCAGGCGGATCACCATGGTGGCGGTCGCCGTCGTGGTCGCGATCACGCTGATCGGGATGACCCGGGTGGACGTCGCCGGCGGCGGTGGTCCCCGCTTCGTCGACCGGGGGTCGGCCTTGTGGCTGGATCTGACGCGGAGCCGGGGAGAGATGGACTTCGGGTGGGTCGACCTGGGCGAGAGCGCGTTCACGGTGATGACCGGTGAGGGGTTCCCGGCTGTTGTCGGCTACCTGGTGATCCCTCTGGTGTTCACGACTTCATACGCCCTGAAGGGCAACAAGCCGCCAAGCGGGTGGAAGATGTACGTCTTCGGCGCGCTGCTGATGTCGTTGGTCGTTCCCGGGGCGCTCGTGCTCTACCTCCTCACCGTGCTGGTGTTCAACTTCGTGCTGCTCAGATCGGTGGTCGTGGCGGATCACCGGCGGCAGCCCGGGTGATCGACACCCGGGCCGGACGCCTTCGGTCGGGTGGCCATCGGTACAGGCCGCGGCCGTGCGCGTCGCATGTCATGGGCCGGTGAGCAGGCCGAGCTTGCGGTCGAGTTCGCGTTCGGCCGTCGTCAGCGCCTTGTGCGCGCCTTCCGCGAAAGAGGGGAACTTGACCCGCTCCGCGAGGAACGCCTTGCGGAACGCGAAGGCGCTGCGGTCGGGGATCGCCCGTGCGGTGGCGAGCAGGGTGCGGGCGGCGGCGTTGCGGCCCGACCGCTGTGCCGCGGCGGCCCGGACGACGAGCAGCAGCCGCCGGACGGGTGGCGGCAGGTCGTCGGGTACCTCGGCGAGCAGGTCGGCGGCGGCCTCGTGCTGGCCCACGGCGGAGAGCCTGTTCGCGGTGTGGATGATGCCGGTGGCCGCGTGCGCCGGCGCCGTGACCGCGAGGTAGTGGTCGGCGGCCTGGCGCGTCGCCGCGATCGCGCCTTCGAAGTCGTCGAGGTACTGCGCCACCGTGGAACGGTGTATGGCCAGGTCGGCGCGGGCGATCTGTTGGACGTGGTGTCCTGCGGTGCCCGGCGTCGACATCTGCCCGGGGAACGTCTCCTCCACCTCGTCGAGCACCTGCTCCGCCAGCCGCAGGAGCTCCTGGGTGAGGGTGTGGTCCACCCGTACCAGGCCGCCCCACGGCAGCGCCATGTGCACGGCCGTGGTCCCCCGCGCGGATTCGGCGCCGAGCAGCGCCATCACCCCGGCCATCCGCGGCAGGTCCGTGTATGCCCACGGTCGGATCCGCACGGTCCGACGCCGGTGGAAGTGGTCGTTCCGCCATCCGGCGAGCAGCATCTTCCGCTTCCGCGCAGCAGCGCGCACCAGCACCAGCACGTCGGCACCCTGACGGGTGAAGCCGTCGCCGCTCCACCCCGAGCCGATCGCCTGGACGAGGCCGGTCGCCAACGCGGCGAACGCCGACAGCAGCGGTCCTCGAGCCGGGTGGAACACCCCCGTGACGAGGAACGGCAGGACCGAGCAGCCGAAGGCGACCTGCGGCAGTCCGATGAGGGTCCGCCTGGCCCGCACCACCAGCCAGGACAGCCGCCACCGGTCGAAGCGCGGACTGATGACGGCGTGGAGCAGCATCACGCCGGCCCCGGCCGTGACCACGTACCACTGGGCGTCGGCGACGTGCGCCACCCACCACTGTGAGACCAGTTCACCGCCCGGACCGGCGGCGATCGCCAACAGCACGAGGAACAGGCCGACATCGCTCGTCCGAGCGGCTCGGCGGTGGCTGATCAGCAGGGGACGTCGACCCCGGTCGGCGGCCAACAGCATCAACCACATCACCAGGGCACCCGCGATCCGCGCCTGCGGCGGCACCTCCGCTCCCGGCACGAGGAGCACGAGCACCAGGGGTACGACGCACACCAGCCTCGCCGCGAGCCCCCACAGCACGTCGACCGCGGTCGGCCTCATCAACCACCGCGCGGCGTGATCCGTCAGCTCGCCGCCGACGTCGGGCGGCCCCTCCGGTGCGAGCCGGATGTTGCGCAGCGCCGCACCGAGCAGCAGCGGCGTGACGAACCAGGTGATCACCGGTGACGCGTGATCGCCGGTGGCGGCCACCACCAAAGCGACGAACCCCGTGGTGGCCAGACCCGCCAGTCCGGCGACCAGGCCGGATGCCACCACGAGCAGCACGTGGTCCTGGGCCTGCGCGAGGTCGGTGAACCGGCGCATGCCGAACAGCAGGGCGAGCGCGACCACCAGGTCGAGGACGTAGAGCTTCCGCCCACGTTCGCCCGGGCCGAACACCTCCCGCAACCGGGACAGCACCAGCACCGCGCTCGCGACGGCCAGCACCGCGTACGCGATCGCCGACGGGTCTGGGACAGTGCTCGCGACCCCCACCCGGACTCCTTCGCGTCGCGCGACCGGACACCTCATTGTGGCGGTAGCGGCGAGCGGGAATGATGGTTTCGTGCGTGACGGTGCGACGACCCTGGCCCACGGCCTGGCGCAGCACGCAGGTCTGCTGCCGTTCGACCCGCGTGTGATCACGACGGCGGCGTGGTTCATCGCGTTCGCGGCGGTGGCCGGTGTCGGATTGCGGCAGCGGCACCGGACGCCAACACCCGGTAGGCCGTTGGGGTTGCCGGACCGGCTGGTGCACGCTGTCTGGCGGGTGCAGGTGTGGGTCCCGATGGGCATCGGTGCCGGCGTCGCCTCGGTCGGCAGTCCGGTCAACCCGGTGCTGACCGTGGCGGTGGGCGGGCTCGCGTCGGTCGTGTGCGTGGTGAGCGGATTCCGCTACCGGAAGGCGAGCCGTCACGAGCGGCGCCGGCACGTGGTGCTGGAAGTGGTGGTGAACCTGAGCATGCTCGTCGGATCGGCACGCCTCGGCGCCGACCTGCTGCCGAGCGGGGCGCTGGACGTCCTGCTCACCTCGGGTTCGGTGGTGCTGATGCAGGTCATGTCCACCACGCTGCTGCGCCGGCCGGTCCCGTGGGCCTGGTGGGTGGCCCACCCGGTCAGCGTCCTGGCCAACGGCACGGCCCTGACCTACGCGTTCCTGGTCCAGCCGTCGACGGGCGGCGCGTGGACGTCGATCGCGGTCTCGCTGACGGCCCTGGTGACGATCGCCGTGCACCTCGGGTCGGACGACTGGGTGCTGTGGTGGTCGAGGGTCGAGTCGGCGCGGCACTTCCGGAAGGACGATCCCCGCCACGCCGAGGCGTGGCTTTGTGACGAGGTGCGGGAGCCGACCGGGATGGCCCTGCCGCACACCATGGCCGAGTTGGCCGTCTACGACCTGCGCGGGAACTTCCGACAGGACCAGTGGCCGCCGACCGCGCACGCCATCGCCGCCGGCAAGGACTGGTTGACCGCCGCGGAGCACCTGATCGGCATCGCACAGCCGCACGTCGCCTCGGTCCAGGTCGTCCGAGCGCGGGCCTGCTGCGCGTTCGCCCGCGGACAGGTGCTGGAAGCCGCGGCGGACTGGGAGGCCGCCGTCGCCGCGTACCACGCCGCCGCGACCGGGTACGAGGAGGTCGGGGAACCCGACATCGCGGCCCGGGCGCGGCTGTTGCGCGCCCGGCTGCTGGCCGAGCGGTTGGACCGCGGCGCCGAGGCCGCCGCCGAACACGCGGCGATCGCCGCCGACACCGGACTGGCGGCACCCGTCCGCCGCTGGGCGGGTGCGAACATCGGCGGCCAGGACCACTCCGTCACCGGACCGCCGAGCGGTTCGGGTGAGGACGCCCCACCGTGGCTCCCCCTCGTCACCGCCGCTCCGCCGGGGGCGCCGGCCGAGGAGCACGAGATCTCCCGCACCCGCTACCCGGACACCGGCCCGGCGCAACGGATGATCGGCCGCGGCACCAGGCTGTTCCGCCGAGGACGGCACGCGGAGGGCGCTCGAGAGCTGCACGCGGCCGCAGCCCTGCTGGAGAGCAACTCCCAGCAACTCACCGCGATGGGGGTGCTCGCCGAACTGGCCAGGCTGCAGACCCCGATCGACCCGCGCGCGGCGTTCAAGACCCTGGACGAGGCGCTCCGGTTGCAGGAACGCTTCCACGACGAGGTTTTCGACGAGACACTGCGCCTGCAGGTCAACGGCTGGTTCGAGACCCTGCACTCCCACCAGATCGGCCTGCTCACCGCGGCGGCGGCCGCGACCGGCCGACCACGGGCCTCCGTCGCCGCGTTCGACCTGGCGGAGCGGTCGCGGTCGCGACTGCTGCTGGAGCAGCTCGGCACCACCCACCTGCGGGCCGACCACGTGCCCGACCACCTGCTCCGGCGTGAACGCGACGCCATGACCGAGATCGACCGCTGGCGTTCGGTGACAGGACCGGTCGGTCGCCGCGTCGCCGCGCTGGCCTCCGTGCGGGCCGCCCGCACCCGGTTGAGCGCCACCTGGCGGGACATGACCACCACGGGGGTGCACGGGGCCGAGTACGTCCAGCTCCGCCGTGGCGATCCGCTCACGTTCGCCGACCTCGGCCCGCTGCTGGGACAGGCGCTGCTGGTCGAGTACCACGTCACCGAAGACGCCGTCGTGCTGCTGCTGATCGAATCCGGCACCGCTGAACCCGCCGTCGTGCGCGTGCCGATGCGCCGTGCCGCGCTCGCCTCGATCGTGGGCGACTCGTTCGACGACGTGCGCTCCGCGCGCCTGGACGACTGGCAGGCGTTGAGCCCCCTGGTCGTACCGGTGGTCCGGCACAGCAGGCCGGGACAGGTGATCTGGATCGTCCCGCACGACCACCTGCACGGCGTGCCGCTGCACGCGATCGAGGTCGACGGCGTGCCGCTGGCCGAGCGGAACCCGACCTGCTACACCCCGTCGGCCGCGGTCATGCGCTACTGCCAGGGGAAACGACGACCGACCGCGAGCAGGTCGGTCGTGCTGGCCGATTCCCGACCGGATCGGCCGTTGGCGCACTCGCGGGCGCAGAGCCGGGTGATCGCCTCGCTGCTGGGTGGTGCTGAACGGCTCGTCGGCGAGCAGGCCTCGGTCGGGGGCATGAGGTCCGCGGTGAAGGAGGACGTCTCCGTGCTCCACATCGCCTGCCACGGCGAGTTCGACGCCCAGCGGCCCGCGCGATCCCGTGTGCTGCTCGCGGACGAGGACCCCGACGGTGCGCTGACCGTCGAGCGGATCCTCGGGATGTCACTGCCCGCGGACCTGGTCACGTTGAGCGCGTGCCAGAGCGGGGTCGCGCACCGCAGGGAGGGCGACGAGTTGTTCGGCCTGCCCAGGGCGTTGATCTACGCGGGTGCGTCGGCCGTGCTGGTCAGCTTGTGGTCGGTGGACGAGGTGGCCACCGGACTGCTGATGAACTCGTTCTACCGGGCGCGGAAGGCCGGCGCGGGCAAGGCGGAGGCGCTGCGCACGGCGCAGCTCGCCGCGCGTGCGTCGACCTGCGCCGACGTGATCGACTACTGTACCGCGGTCGGTGGTGACGAGCGGGCGGTCGCGCGGAGCGTGGCGGACATCAGGTTCCGCGCGGGCGACTTCACCGCGGCGGCCGACGCGTACGACGAGCTGCTCGACTCCGCGAGCGGTG
>NZ_JBPKJK010000193.1:0-15405 GCF_051756985.1 Saccharothrix sabaoui | reverse complement strand
TGGAGCTGGAAGCGCTGGTTCGCCGCCCCGGTGACGGTCCACTGCGAGATGCGCGCGCCGTCCGCCGTGGACGCCGACCACACGTCCAGCGCGAGCCCGCCGGCGCGGTTGACCAGGCTGACGACACCGCCGCCCTGGTCCACCACCCGCCACTGCTGGGCCGTCGTGTTCCCGTCCGCCCGCTGCGCCACGTCGGCGCCCGTCCCGGTGCCCGCCGGCTGGAGCACCAGGCCGCTGTGCCGGGCCCGCACGCGGTAGTACCCGCCGCCGGAGTCGAGGAAGTCGAACCGCTGGTTGGCGCCGCCGGTCGCGGACCACTGGGTCAGCAGCGCCCCGGCCGCGGTGGACGCGCCGCTGATGTCGGCGAACTTGCCGCTGTGCTGGGCGACCAGCCGGTAGTCCACGCCGACCTCGACCACCGGGTCGGTCCCGCCCTGGCCGGTCGCCCGGTAGGCGCGGCCCGCCTGGGCGGTGAACTCGACCACGTCGGGCTCGGGGCGGGCCGGCTGCACGGCCGTGCCGGTGGTGGTGTCGAGCAGGGTGAACGCGCCGGTGAACAGGCGGCTGCGCACCCGGACGGCGCCGGTGCGGTCGGGGGTGACGGTCAGCTCGGTGTTCCGACCGCCGGCCCACGTCGCGCCGACGGTGTGGCCGCCGCGCCCGCGCAGGCCGGTCACGCTGCCCGCGGGCCAGGCCGGCGGCAGCGCGGGCAGCACGTGCAGCTCCCCGTCGTGGCTGTGCAGCAGCATCTCCGCGATCCCCGAGGTGGCCCCGAAGTTGCCGTCGACCTGGAACGGCGGGTGCAGGTCGAACATGTTGGGCGCCAGGCGCTCGGTGGTCACCAGGGAGCGGACGAGGTCGTGCGCCCGGCCGCCCTCCTCCAGCCGCGCCCAGTAGTTGATCTTCCAGGCGAGGGACCAGCCGGTGCCCGCGTCGCCGCGCAGCTGCAACGTGCGGCGGGCGGCGGCGAACAGGTCCGGGGTGCCGCGCTTGGTGATCTGGTTGCTCGGGTGCAGGCCGTAGAGGTGGGAGACGTGCCGGTGCTGCGGCTCGGTCTCCACCCAGTCGTGCAGCCACTCCTGGACGTTGCCCCGCGACCCGATCCTCATCGGCGCCAGCCGCTGCCGCGTCGACCGGACCTGGCCGCGGAACTCGGCGTCCACGCCCAGCACCTCGGAGGCGGCGGCGCAGCCGTCGAACAGGTCGCGCAGGACCTGCATGTCCATCGTGGGCCCCGCGCACACGCTGGCGTTGGCGTGGTGCGGCAGCTCGGGCGAGTTGGACGGGTTGGTCACCAGCGTGCCGAAGGTCGGTTCGACGACCAGGGTGTCGAGGAAGAACTGCGCGGCGCCCTTGAGCGCCGGGTAGTACCTCCGCAGGAACTCCACGTCGCCGGTGAACCGGTAGTGGTCCCAGACGAGCGTGGCCAGCCACGCGCCGCCGGTCTGCCACATGCCCCACAGGGCACCGTCCACCACGGACGACCCGCGCCAGGCGTCCGTGTTGTGGTGGGTGACCCAGCCGCGCGCGCCGTACTGGGCCTGCGCGGTCCGGGTCCCGGTCACCACCAGGTCCTCGATCATCCGGAACACCGGCTGGTGGCACTCGGCGAGGTTGGTGGTGTTCGCCGGCCAGTAGTTCATCGGCAGGTTGGCGTTGATCGTGTACTTGGACTCCCACGCCGGGGTCATCGAGTCGTTCCAGATGCCCTGGAGGTTCGCCGGCTGGGTGCCCGGGCGGGAGGAGGCGATCAGCAGGTAGCGGCCGTACTGGAACAGCAGCGTCGACAGCTGCGGGTCGCTGGTGCTGTTGTGCTGGGCGATGCGCACGTCGGTGGTCTGGTCGGCGGCGGCCGTGCGGCCGAGGTCGAGGGCGACCCGCCCGAACAGCGCCTGGTGGTCGGAGACGTGCCGGGCGCGCAGCGCGGCGAACGACTGGCCCTGCGCCGCGGCGAGGCGGGTGCGGGCGAGGCCCTGGTGGTCGCCGTCGACGGTGCGGAAGTCGACGTAGCTGGTGCCGATGGAGATCAGCAGCGTGACCGTGTCCGCGTTGGCCACCCGCAGCGAACCGCCGGAGGAGCTGGTCGTGCCGCCCTCGGCGAGCACCCGGGCCAGCGCGAGGAACCGGACGGAGCCGGGGATGCCGCGCATGTCCCCGGACACGCCCTCCAGGGCGATCGTCGTGCCGTCCGGGCTGGACGACGAGGCGCGCTGCGGCGTGCCGAACGACGCGGTGAACGACACCGAGCCGGGCGTGCCCGCCGTCAGCCGCACGACGACGACCTGGTCCGGGGCGCTGGCGAACACCTCGCGCCGGTACCGCACGCCGTTCGCGGTGTAGGTGACGCCGGCGGTGGCGGTGGTCAGGTCGAGCCACCGCTGGTAGCCGGTCGGGGTGGCGGCCGGCAACGCCAACCGGAGGTCGCCCACGGGCTGGTAGGCGAGCTGCGCGGCCGGGCTGCCCAGCATCGCCTGGTTGATCAGGTCCTGCGCCCGGGTCCACTGGTCGGCGAACACCAGCCGCCGGATCTCGGGCAGCGCCGCCGCGCCCCGGGTGTTGGTGTAGTCGTGCGGGCCGCCCGCCCACACCGTGTCCTCGTTGAGCTGCAACCGCTCGGTGTCGGTGTTGCCGAACACCATCGCGCCCATCCTGCCGTTGCCGATCGGCAGCGCGCGCAGCCAGTCCGCGCCGGCGGGTTCGTCGTACCACAGGGCGAGGTCGCCCACCTCGGGCGGCGCGGCGGCGCCCGCGCCGGGGGCGGCGGTCCACGACGCGGTGGTCAGCGCGGCCCCGACACCCGCCGCCCCGTACCTGAGCATCTGCCTTCGGGTGAGGTCGGACATCCCGTCTCCTTCAGCCGGCGGTGGTCGTGCTCCGGGGGTCGCTGGGCTACCTGGGCGTGAACTGCCACCAGTTGACGTTGAACAGGTAGCCGCTGCCCCCGGTGAACCGGAAGTGCACGTCCTGGGTGCCGGACAGGCCGCTGACCGGGCACGAGACGGTGGTCCAGTTCTGCCAGCCGCCGGTGCCGGGGACGGTGCAACGGCCCACGACGGTCCCGGTCGGGCCGCCGGTGCGGACCTCCAGCGCGCCGCCGGACGTCCCGGAGGCGACGCGGGCGGTGAGGGTCGCCGCGCCGTTGCCGAAGGCGACGTTGCGCACCTTGGTCCAGTCGCCGTTCTCCAGGTAGCCGATGTTCATGCCGCCCTCGCCGGCGGGTTCCGTCTCGATGCCGCTGCCCCAGGCGACGGTCTCGGCCTCCTGGCGGGTGTAGGGGTTCAGCACGTCCACGGGCGGCGGGCCGCCGGTGGTCATGTTCAGCGTCGGGATGGTGCCGTCGGCGTTGTAGGCGAACCGCTCCACCGCGACGGAGCGGGCGTAGCCGCCGCCGCCCGGCAGCGCGCCGTTGTGGTAGAAGAAGTAGGAGTTGTTCTTGTAGTCGACGACACCGGCGTGGTTGGTGAAACTGCTGCCCTGCGTGGGCATGACGGTGCCGCGGTAGGTCCACGGCCCCGTGGGCGAGGTGGCCGTCGAGTAGGCGATGAACTCCGAGCAGCACTTCGCGGCGAAGACGTTGTAGTACAGGCCGTTGCGCTTGTAGACCCAGGGCGCTTCCTCGTAGAGGGTGGGCCTGCTCGCGTTGCCGGTGCGGGTGCCGAAGCCGGCGGTGGTGAGCGGGATCTGGGTGGGGCTGCCGGAGAAGCTGGTCATGTCGGCGTTGAGGCGGACGTACCAGAGGTTCGGGTTGCCCCAGTAGAGGTACGCCTGACCGTTGTCGTCGATCATGACGGAGGGGTCGATCTCGCCGTTCTCGACCAGCGGCCGGCCGAGGGCGTCGCGGAAGGGCCCGGTGGGGCTGTCGGAGACGCCGACGCCGATGGCCATCCGGTTGGTGGCGCGGTTGACCACGGGCACGTACCAGTAGAACTTGCCGTTGCGCTCGATCGTCTGCCCCGCCCAGGCGTCCCTGCTGGCCCAGGAGAACGTGCTCAGGCTCATCGGCGAGCCGTGGTCGGTCCAGTTGACCATGTCGGTGGTGGACCAGACGCGCCAGTCCTTCATGGTGAAGTAGGTGGCGCCGTCCTCGTCGTGGCCGGTGTAGAGGTAGAGGCGCCCGTTGTGCACCAGGGGCGCGGGGTCGGCGGTGTAGACGTGCTGCACGATCGGGTTGTCCGCCCGGGCCGCCGCGGGGAGCAGCGCCGCGAGGCACAGGGCCGACGCGGTCCAGGCGAGGACGCGTCGCAGGGTGGATCGGGTGCGTGTCACGGGGGCCTCCGGGGTCTGGGTGCGGTCCCCCGTCCGGAGGAGGCGACAGCGTTCGGACGGGGGACCGCGGCAGGGCTGGTCACGACATCAGGCGCAAGCGGTCCCGTTCAACGACGGCGCGGAGAACGGGGGCGTCGTCCCGCTGTAGTTCGCGTTGTAGCCGACGGTCACCTGACCGCCGGACGCGAGGGCGCCGTTCCAGGACGTGTTGACGACGCGGACCGCGTCACCCGCGTCGGTCCACGTCCCGTTCCAGCCCTGCGTGACGGACACGCCGGGTGCCGAGAACGCGAGGGTCCAGCCGGTGACCGCCGGTCCCCGGTTGGTGATCACGATCTCGCCGGTGTACCCGCCCGTCCACTGGCTGACCACGCGGTGGGCCACCGCGCAGCCGCCACCCGGGTTGGTGCCCGTGGTGGTCGTCGTGGTCGTGGTGCTGGTGGTGGTCGACGTCGGGCCCGCCGCCATCGCCAGCTCGTAGGCGCGCTGCGGCACGAACTGGCCGGCCGGCCCGATGCAGCCGTCCGACTCGCCGGGCAGCTTGACCCACAGGAACGCCTCGATCCTGGCGTCGCCCGTGCTGGTGGTGCTGGGCGTGCCGATCGCGCGCCCGGCCGGGTCGCACCACTCCTCGCCCAGCGGGCCGTTGCCGTTGCGGCTGGTGTCGATGACGGCCTTGAGCCGGCTGTCGCCCAGGGCGTTGAGGATGTTCTTGGTGTAGGCCACCTCGTCGGGGGTGCTGCGGTAGTTCGACACGTTGCTGGCGATGCCGTCGGCGCTGTTCGAGATGTCCGCGGCGCGCAACCGGTTGGCGGCCTCCGACGGGCTCAGCCACGCGGAGTTGCCGATGTCGTAGTACACCTTGGCCTGCCCGGAGCCGGACTTGAGCTTCTTGCCCGCGTAGGCCATCGACGCCCTGGTCTGGCTCTGCTGGTCCGCGTTCTGGCAGTTGCTCATGATCGGCAGCACGTCGGGCTCCAGCACGATCGTCGCCGGGCGACCGGCCAGCCCCGCCGCGACCTCGTCCACCCAGGCCCGGTACGCCTGGTGCGAGGGCGCGCCGCCGCCGCTCGCGCCGCCGCAGTCGCGGTTGGGGATGTTGTAGACCACCAGGATCGGGATCTTCCCCGCCGAGGCCGCCGCGCCGACGAAGGAGCTGATCTCCGAGCGGACCGACGAGGTGTTGGTGGTGGTGAACCACCGCGCCTGCGGGACCGAGGCGATGCGGTCGCGGATGACGGCCGCCCGCGAGTCGCCCGCGTTGGCGGCGACCCACTTCGCGCTGGAGGTGGACGGGTCGACGTAGAAAGGTGAATCGGCCGCCTGGGCGGTCGTGCCGCCGCTCGTGGCCAGGACTGCCGCCCCGGCCACGAGGGCGATCGAGAGCACGGACGCGGACGCGGCCCGTTTCCTGCGCCGCACGGGACCGCCTCCCGCCGAAGTGCCGGTGTCGCGCGTCGGGTTCGTTGTTCTCATCCCATGTCCTCGCAGCGTCGTTGCTGTGTCGCGATAAGGGCAGATCCGCTCCGGGAGCGCTCCCAGACGAGCGGTCGCCGAATGTCCCCGGTGGTGGATCACGGTGGTTCCCGCACCTGCGGAAAGGAATTCGGCTCCGGATCAATCTAGCCAGGAGCCCGGATGGGGTCAATTATCGGGAATGCTAAAGGTAATGCCACCGCCTTTAGCCGGACCGTCCGCACGTCCACGCACGTGCCGCTGCCCGCGTCGACGACCTCGTGGTGGCCGCCGCCGACGTCGCGGACCCGCCGGCGCCGGGCGGCGCGGCCGTCGGGCGCCGACCGGACGACGTCGCCGCCGTCCACCGCCGGGGCGTCGCGCACGTCGACGACCTCGTCGCCGTGCTGCGCGGTGAAGGTCTCCGCGGCGGGCACGGGCACGGTCGTGCGCGGCGTGAGCCGGTAGAGGCCGGAGCCGTGCGCGGGCAGCGACCGGGACAGCGTGCCGCTCACCACGCCCAGGCCCGCGCCCGACCACAGGTCGACCACGTCGGCCGAACCGATCCCCAGCTCGGCGAGCGCGAGCGACACGGTCGACGTGCCGCCACCCCGGTTGAACAGCGCGACGTACCGGTCCCGACCGCCGGGCGCGTCCGCCGTCCAGGCGGTGTGCGTGCCGGCGAAGAGCTGCCGGTTGCCGGTGCTGTGCTGGTCGACGGCGAGGACCGCGGCGTTGGTCATCAGCGCCAGTTCGCTCGGCCTGTTCCGCGTCAGGTCGCCGCCCCACATCAGCGGTGAGCGGGTGATGGACCACAGGGTCATCAGGGTGCGCTGCTCGTCGGGGGTGAGGTTGGAGTAGCGCGGCGGGCCCACGGGTCCCTGCTGGGACAGGTGCCCGATCGGGATCATGTCCGGGTCGGGCCACGCGCCGGGCGCGCGGTGCGGCGTCCAGGCGTGCAGGCGCTCGAACAGGGCGTCCAACCCGGACCAGTCGTCCCACAGGTCGTTGACGATCCGCCACAGGTGGGCGTTGGCCGCGACGTGCGCGCCGTTGCCGGTCGAGGTCGGGCCGGGCGAGAGGCTGAGCACCATCGGGCGACCGCTGCGCCGGATCGCCAGCCCGTAGCCCTCGACCTCGGCCCGCCGGTAGGTCGGCGCGGCGATGTCGTCGACCTTGACGTAGTCCACGCCCCACGAGGCGAGCAGCGCGAACTGGGCGTCCAGGTACGCCTGCGCGCACGGGTTGGCCATGTCCAGGCCCCAGTTCAGGTTCAGCCACGCCGCGGTGGTGCCGTCGTCGACCTCGTTCGCGCGGCAGGCCGTGCCCGGCACGGGGAGGTCGTCGGCGACCACCTGGCGCGGGACGCCGCGCATGAGGTGCACGCCGAACTTCAGGCCCTGGGCGTGGACGTAGTCGGCCAGCGGCCGGAACCCGTTGCCGCCCGCGGCGGAGGGGAAGCGGGTGGTGTCGGGCAGCAGCAGGCCGCCCGCGTCCGTGCGCAGCCTGGGCCGGAGGTTCGCGTCCTGGCTCGGCGCGCCCGTGCCGCTGCCGGGGCGGTACCAGGCCCAGTCGACGACGACGTACTGCCACCCGTGCTGCCGGAGGTTGTCGCGCATGTAGTCGGCGTTGGCCTTGACCTGCGCCTCGGTGACGTTCCAGTTGAACGAGTCGTAGCTGTTCCAGCCCAGCGGCGGGGTGGCGGCGACTCCACGCACGGTGCCTCCTGCTCGTCGTCGAGAGGGCGCTCCTGCCGCTCACCCGCGGCGGCGGTGGGCCGGGCCCCGGCGGAGGAGGTCGGCTCCAGGTCAACGTAACCGCGCGGTACGGGGCCGTCAATTGCGCAAAGCGCTAAATGTGTGAGCGCTAACTTTAGCTCGGCGAACCGCAGGACCCCGGGTGGAGCACTTTCACCGGTGGTTGTCGAGCAGATTTTTGTGAACGTGAACATGCCGTGGCGACGGCCGGGCGAGCGCACGCCTGCGAGGCCGGGGACAGGGCGCCCCCGGCCTCGCAGGTGGTGGGGTCAGGCGACCGCGCAGGCCGCGCCGTTGAGCGTGAACGACGCGGGCTCACCCGTGTCGCCGGTGTGCGTGGCCTGGAAGCCGATGCCCACCGACGCGTTCGGGGCGATGTCGCCGTTGTAGGAGGCGTTCCTCGCCGTCACCTGGCCGGACGACGGGGAGTACGCCGCGTTCCAGCCCGAGGTGATGGTCTGCCCGCCCGGCAGGGTGAACACCAGCGACCAGCCGCGGATCGGCGACGTGCCGGTGTTGGTGACGGTGATCTCCGACGTCAGTCCGCCGCTCCAGGCGTTGATCGTGTCGGACACCCGGCAGGAGGCGTCGCCCGGCGGGGTCGTGGTCGTGGTGGTCGTGGTCGTCGTCGTGCCGGTCGTGGTCGTCGTCGTGCCGGTCGTGGTGGTCGTCGTGGTGGTGATCGTCGTGCTGCCCGGCGGGGTTCCCTCGAACTGGGAGAAGAACCGCCAGACCTCGCCCTTGGTCCACGTCCTGACGCCGTTCTCGCAGGCGCACCCGTCCACGGCGCCCGGCAGGTGGCCGCCGTCGAACGCGGCCCACACCACCGGGTACCCCGCCCGGCAGCCGGTGTAGGTGGTGGTGATGTGCGTCAGGCTGCCCGCCGCGGGTTCGCGCGGGGTGGTGGCGGTGCAGCCGTTGTTGCGGACGAACCTGTCGCGCAGCGACCGTCCCTGGGAGATGTTGAGCACCGTGTCGCCGAGGCCGTGGATGCCCATGTAGGCGACGGGCTGCGTGCCGCCGTTGCAGCCGCTCAGCTGCGCGCCCGAGAACACCGCCACCGCGCGGAAGACGGTGGCCCGGCCGCAGGCCAGCGCGTAGCTCATGCCGCCGCCGTAGCTGAACCCGGTCGCGAAGCGCAGCGCGGTGTCGACGCAGAGGTCGGCCTCGACCCGCCTGAGCAGCTCGTCGACGAACGCGGTGTCCTGCTCGCCGGTGTTGGGCCAGGCGTTGTCGATGCCCTGGGGGGCGATGAGGATCGCGCTGTTGTTCGACTGCTCCTGCTGCCCGTAGTAGGCCCAGGGCGTGCCGCTGCTCCCGCCGGACGCGACCTCGTTCGCCGTGCCGCCCCACCAGTGGAAGGCGAGGATCAGCCGGTACGCCCTGGTGTTGGCGTAGTTGTCCGGGATGCGCAGGATGAAGGTCCGGCTCCGGCCGCCGACCTGGACGGTCTGCGTCCCGTTCCGCAGCGTCGGCGCCTTGCCGCACCCGGCGGTCGTCGCCAGGGTGCCGATCTCGGTGGGTGCCGCCGCGCCGGGGCCGGCGCTCAGCGCCAGGCCGCCCGCCAGGAGCGTCGCGGCCGCGATGACGGCCCCGAGGGTTCTCAGCTTGGACATCACACGACTCCTTCTGCCGTTCAGGCCGGTGGAGGGTGACGACGCCGGAGGGTGGCCGCGTCCCGCCAGGGGCACCGGCCGACGGGAGAGCGTCGTGCCGCCCGCCGGTCGGGGTCCCGCGTCGCGGTCGCCGCCGCGGCGGGGCGGCGGGTGCTCGACGTGCGCGTGCGCATCGGGTTCTCCCACGTCGTCGTTGACGGTCGGTCGACCTGGCGGAGCCGGCTGGCCGGGAGGCGCCGGGACCGGACAGGCGTCCCGACAGCCAGCAATGTAACCAGGCGAACACGGCGCGTCAAAGCTAAACGTGTTAGCGCTAACTTTAGCTAATTGGCCCGCTGAGGCCGAAAAAATCGATCGACTCGACGACATCACCCCAGGTGGAACGAAACATTTCGCAGCCGGACTCCGTTCAGAGCAGTCAGGCCACTTTGTCTTTCGATGACATCTTGTGAGCGTGAACAAACACCTGGCACACTGCCGGTCACCGGGCCGTCACGGTGTGCGGAGGACCTCTCCGAGCGCTGGGTCGACCTGTTCGTGCCCGCGCACGCCCGACCCGGTCGGGTGTCCCCGGAAGGTGCCGCCGCATGGAACTGACGCCGCAGTCGGTGACCACCACGTCGACGGGTGCCCCGACCGCGCCCGGCGGCAGGCCACCGGGCTGACGCGCCCCCCTCAGGGGGCCGCCGCGCGCACCGACGAACCACCGCGCAACGGCATCGGCACCCGGTGGACGGTCGGCGCCTTCCCCCCGCGCCGCCGCCGTTCGAACAGGTCCAGCAGCACCTCGACCGCACGCGCGCCCAACTCGTGGTGCGGCAGGGCGACGGTCGTCAGCCGCGGTCGCATCCAGGAGGCGATGGGATGGTCGTCGAACCCGATCACCGAGACGTCGTCCGGCACGGACAGGCCGGCCTCGGCCAACGCCTGGTAGGCGCCGAACGCCAGGCGGTCGTTGAAGCACACCAGCGCCTCGGGGCGGTGGTCCCGCAGGATCTCGCGGGTGGTGTCGTAGCCGTCCTCCGGCATCCACTTCGGACAGCGGTGCGCGCCGGCCGGCTCGACGCCCGCCGCCCGGAACTCGCCGCGCAGGCCGAGGAGCCGCTCCACCGCGGCGACGCTGTTGGGCGGGATGTCCTCCGGGTCCGGCCCGGCGCCGATCAGGTGGATGCCCGACCGGTGGCCCGCGTCGAGGAGCGCCCGTGCGGCCGACCGCCCCGCCCGCACCTCGTCGGGCAGCACCGAGGGGATCGACGAGCGGGTCGCGGGCACGGCGTTGAGCAGCACGGCGGGCCCGTCGTGCAGGCCCTCCGGCACGGCGACCGACCTGGTGTACATGGCGGCGAAGACGATGCCGTCCACGCGGCGGTCGTGCATGGCCTCGACCAGCGCCCGCTCGACCGCCGGGTCGCCGCCGGACTCGCCGACGAAGAGCATGAACCCGCGCCGGTACGCGGCGTCCACCGCGCCCTTGATCATGTTGCCGGCGAGGCCGGACGAGGCGACGGTGTCGGACACGAAGCCGATCGTCTGCGTGCGGCCGGTGCGCAGGCCCACCGAGAGGGTGTTGCGCCGGTAGCCCAGCTCCTGCGCGTTCGCCCGCACCCGGCGCTCGGCCTCCTCCGAGATGCGCAGCTCGCGCGCCCGCCCGCTGAGGATGAGCGACGCGGTCGTGCTGGACACGCCGCTCGCCGCCGCGACGTCGGCCAGCGTCACCCGTCTCCGCCCCACCGCAGGACCACCCCCCGACCGTCGTCGCGCCATGGCTGCGCGACGCTAACACGATTTAGCACACAAGAGTGAGGAGAACGCGATGCAGCGCTCGGCCCTCCGCCGCGCCCTGGCGACCGCAGTCGCGTTGACCCTGTGCGGGGTCGGCTGCTCCGCGCCCGGTGCCGACGCCCCGCCCGGGGCGGACACCGCGGCCGTGGCGGCGGACCCCTCGTGCGGGCCGGGACCGGTGACGTTGCGCGCCCGCTTCGAGACCGGTTTCCCGCTGGCCCGGGCGCTGGCCGACGAGTTCACCCGGCAGCACCCCCACGTCACGTGGGACGTCCGGGAGGAGCAGTTCGACGTCCTCACCCGCAACGCGCCGCGCGTGCTGGCCGACGACCCGCCGGACCTGATGCGCCTGCCGCAGGTGTCCGACGTCGCGGGCGCCGGGTTGCTGCGCAGCCTCGACGGCTACGCCCGCCGGTTCGGGTGGGACAGCAGGCCGGTGTCGCAGACGCGCCCGCTGCGCGTCGCGCCGGGCGGCGGGCCGCGCGGCGAGGGGCCGCTGTACGCGACGGGGCTGTCCACCAGCGTGACGGGGTTCTTCTACAACAGGGACCTGGCGGAGCGGATCGGCGTGCGCGAGCCGACCACGCTGGCCGAGCTGGACGACGCGCTCGCCCGCGCGAAGCGCGCGGGCGTCACACCGCTGGCGGGTTTCAACGGCGGCGCGACGGGCGGGCTGACGTTCCCGCTCCAGAGCCTGATGGGCGCCTACGGCTCGACGAGGGCCATCGACGACTGGACGTTCCAGCGGCCCGGCGCGAGGATCGACACCCTGCCGAACGTCGAGGCCGCGCGGCACCTGGCGCGCTGGATCGCCGCCGGCTACTTCGACCCGGACCTCAACGCCACCGACTACGCCCGCATGGTGGACCGGTTCACCTCCGGCCGGGCGCTGTTCATGGTCAACGGCGACTGGGAGTCCGCCGCGCTCGACCGCCGCATGCCCGGCCGCGTCGGGTTCTTCCTGACGCCGCCGCTGAGCGCGGGGGCGCCGCGCGCGGCGATGGCCGGACCGCCGTCGTTCGGGATACCGGCGCGGGCCGCGCACCCGGACTGCGCGGCGGTGTTCCTGGACTGGGCCGCGTCGGACCCGGCCGCCCGGGACCTCGTCGTGCGCGTGGGCGGCGCACGTCCCCTGGGGCCGGCCGACGCCTCGCTGCCGGTCGAGCCGGGTTCGGTCACCGCCGCCACGTTCGCCGCCACCGACGAGGTGCTGGCCGACGACACGGCGATGGACTTCATCGCCAACGCCACCGGCTCCGCGTACGCGCGGAGCTGGACGCCGCAGCTGCAGCGGCTCGTGGAGGGCGCGCAGACCCCCGAGGGGCTGCTCGGGCACGTGCAGACCGACTACCTCGCCGAGACCGGGGGCTGAGGCGTGGCCCACCGCCTGGTCGGGTGGCTGTTCGTGCTGCCCGCGCTCGCCGTGTACGGCGTGTTCGTGCTGCGGCCGCTGGCGCTGACCGCCCAGTACTCGCTGTACCGGTGGGACGGCGTCGGCCCGTCGACGTGGGTCGGCTGGGACAACTACGTCGCCGTGCTCACCGACGCCGACCTGCTCGCGCCCCTGGCGCACGCGCTGCTGCTGGTCGTGGCGTTCGCGGGCGGGCCGGTGCTGCTCGGGCTGGCCCTGGCCGCCGCGCTGCGGCCGGGGCCGTCGCTGGTCCTGGTGCTGCCGCAGGCCGTGCCGCCGGTCGCGGCGGGGCTGGTGTGGAGCGTGCTGCTGTCGTCCACCGGCGCGGTGAACCGGGCGCTGGAGGCGGTCGGGCTCTCCGGGCCGGCGCGGACGTGGCTGGGCGACTCCTCGACCGCGCTCGCCGCCGTGGGCGTGATCGGGGCGTGGGTGCTGCTCGGGACGTGCGCGCTGCTGCTGTCGGCGGGCGTGCGGCGGCTGGACCCGGCGCTGTACGAGGCCGCCCGCCTGGACGGGGCGCGGTGGTGGCAGGTGTTCCGCGCGGTGACGCTGCCGGGCGTGCGGCGGGAGGTCGGCGTGTGCGTGGTGATCACCTCGGTCGCCGCGCTGTCCAGCTTCGACGTCGTGTACGCCACGACCCGGGGCGGGCCCGGCGGCGCCACGTCGGTACCGGCGCTGGAGGTGTTCCACCTGGCCTTCACCGAGCGCGAGGTGGGGCTCGCGTCGGCGCTGGCCGTGGTGCTCGTGGTGCTCGTGCTGGCCGTGGTCGCCCCGGTGCTGCGGTGGTCCCGGTGAGGGGTCGGGTGGGGGCGGCGGGCGCGGTGGGCGGGGCGGTGCTGGTGCGCGTCGGGCTCGTCGCCGTGACGGTGCTGCCCCTGGCGGAGCTGTTCGTCACCGCCCTGCACCCGCCCGGCACCTATCCCCCCGGCCTGACCTGGCCGGACGACCCGCACTGGTCGAACTTCGCCCTGGCGTTCCGGACGGCGCGGGTGGACCGGGCGCTGCTGTCGGGGCTGGTGGTCGTGCTCGCCGTGGTGCCCGCGGTGCTGGTGCTGTCCACCGCGGCCGGGTACGGGCTGGCGCGGCTCCCGTTCCCCGGCGCCCGCGCGGTGCTCGGCCTGTTCGTGCTCGGGCTGGTGCTGCCGCGGGAGGCGCTCGTCGTGCCGCTGTACCAGCAGGTCCGCGACCTGGGGCTGCTCGGCACCACCACCGGGCTGGCGCTGCCGCTGATCGCGGTGCACCTGCCGTTCGGGGTCGTGTGGATGCGGGCCTGCTTCGCGTCGGCGCCCGCGGAGCTGTCCGACTGCGCACGCGTGGACGGCGCCGGCCCGTGGGCGGTGTTCCGGCGCGTGCACCTGCCGCTGTCCGGGGACGCGCTGCGGTCGCTGGCGCTGCTGCTGGCGGTGTGGACGTGGAACCACCTGCTGCTCGCCCTGGTCCTGGTCGACGACCCGCTGCGGCGGACGGCGGCGGGCGCGCTCAGCGCGTTCCAGGACCGCTGGGGCACCGACGTGCCGCTGCTGTGCGCGGGCGCGCTGCTGATCACCGCCCCGGTGGTCGTGCCGCTCGTCCTGCTGCGCCGCCGGTTCGCCGACGCCCTGCTCGGGTGGGCCTCGGTGCGCTGACGGCCGCGGGGCCCCGATGAGCCGTCCGACGAGATCGAAGGAGAACGCCCATGGCCGATCCCGGCCACTCCCCCGCCGGCCGAGACCGGCCGCCCCCGGCGCCCGCGCGCACCATCACCATCGCGCAGGTCGCCGAACTGGCCGGGGTGTCCACCACCACGGTGTCGAAGGTGTTCAACGGGCGCGCCGACGTCGCGGCGCGCACCCGTGCGGTGATCGAGGAGATCATGCTGGCCCACGGGTACCAGCCCCGGACCAGGTTCGTCACCGCACCGCTGGTGGAGCTGGTGATGCACGAGCTCACCGGCCCGTACGCGATGGAGGTCATCCGGGGCACCGCGCGCACCGCCGACGCCCACCGCGCGGCCGTGGTCGTGTCGGAGCCCGGCGGGCGGCACGTGCCCGACGGCACGTGGATCGAGACGGTCCTGTCCCACCGCTCCCAGGGGGTCGTCGCGGTGCTGTGCGGGCCGACCGACGAGCAGCGCGCCCAGCTCGCGAGCCGCTTCATCCCCGTCGTCCTGGTGGACCCGCTCACCGAGCCCGGCGCGGGGGTGCCGGTGGTCCGCGCGGCCAACCGGGAGGGCGGCCTGACCGCCACCCGGCACCTGCTGGAGCTGGGGCACCGGCGGATCGCGGTGATCACCGGGCCGCTCGGCGTGCTGTCCGGCCGGGAGCGCCTGACCGGCTACCACGAGGCCCTCGACGCCGCGGGCGTGGCGCTGGACCACGCGCTGGTCCGCGAGGGCGGCTACCAGGTCGTGGACGGCCGCCGGCACACCCACGACCTGCTCCGCCTGCCCGATCCGCCGACCGCCGTGTTCGCCTGCAACGACGCGCAGGCGCTGGGCGCGTACCAGGCCGCGCACGACCTGGGCCTGCGCGTGCCCGACGACCTGAGCGTGGTCGGGTTCGACGACCTGCCGCCCGCGCAGTGGGCCACGCCGGGCCTCACCACGATCCGCCAACCGCTGGGCGACATGGCCGCCGAGGCCACCAGGACCGCGATCCGGATCTCCCGCCACGAGCTGCCGGCGCACCACCGGGTCGTCCTGCCCACCGAACTCGTCCGCCGCGGGAGCACCGCGCCGCCGCGCCCCGGCACGATCGGCCCGTTCACCCGTCCGGGGGTTCCCCACCGGGGTTGAGCCCGGTCCGCGACGCGCCGGGGACGCCGAGGAAGGCCGAGGCGACGAGGGCGACGGCGCGGTCGTCGTCGCGGGCCAGCCGGCGCAGGACGTCCCGCGCCGCCGTCCCCGGCAGCTCGACCAGCGCCTGCGTCAGGCGGATGCGGACGGCGGGGTCCGCGGTGTGCGCGGCCAGTTCGTCGACCAGCGCGGCCAGGACCCGGTCCGCGCACGCCGGGTCCCGGGACAGCGTCCCCAGGACCTCCGCCGCGTCGACGTCGCGGGTGCCCTCGACCACCATGTCGACGAGCACCGGCACGGCCGCGGTCGCGCCGCGCCCGCCCAGCGCCAGGGCGGCGTGCCCGC
>NZ_JBPKJK010000192.1:0-15433 GCF_051756985.1 Saccharothrix sabaoui | reverse complement strand
GGCCAGCGCCGACTTCTTGTTGGCGGCCTGGTTGGCGTGGATGACGCCCTTGGTGACGGCCTTGTCGAGCTTGCGGGAAGCCTCCCGCGCCAGCTCGGTGGCCTTCGCCTTGTCGCCCGCCTCAGCGGCCTCACGGAACTTGCGGATCGCGGTCTTGAGCGACGACTTGACGGCCTTGTTGCGCAGGCGCGCCTTCTCGTTGGTCTTGATCCGCTTCAGCTGGGACTTGATGTTCGCCACGCGAAAGCCACCTTATTCCTCGGTCTCGGAGTCGCACCGCGCTCGTTCATCGGCTCCGACCCCGGAACGGGGGCGGGTTTCCTCCACAGCGGAATGCCGCGCGGTACGACGGAGAAGGATATCAAGGCTGCTCACCGGACCGTGAACCCGGCCCTCCCGTCGCCCACCAGCACCTCGTAGGCGCCCCGGGCGACCTCGGGCTTGCCGTCGCCGTGCACGTCGCCCGCGGTCACCGCCAGGTGCTTGGTGGGGAAGCTCACCTCGACGGTGCGCTGCTCGTGGGCCTTGAGCGTGACGCGGGTGAAGCCGACCAGCCGCTGGTAGGGCGTGAGCACCTGGCTCACCGGCTGGTGCACGTACACCGGGACGACGACCGTGCCGTCGCGGTCGCCGGTGTTGGCCACCGCGACCGACAGCCTGACCTGGTCGTCGCGGCGGACCTCGGTCGACTTGAGGACCGGCGTGGAGGTGGTGAACGTGGTGTAGGACAGGCCGTGGCCGAAGGCGAACTGCGGGTCGTAGCTGGAGCTGGGGCCCGCGTTGGCGCCGCGCGGCTGGTCGTAGGAGAACGGCTGGTCGCCGACGGTCTTGGGCCACGACACCGCGAGCCTGCCGCTGGGGTTGACCGCGCCGAAGAGCACGTCGGCGATGGCGCTGCCGCCCTCCGAGCCCGGTAGCCAGCCCGCGACCAGGGCGGGGGCGTCGGCGACCGCGCCGAGCACCTGCGGCCGGCCGGTGAGCAGCACCGCGACGACCGGTTTGCCGGTCGCGCGCACGGCCGTGACCAGCGCCTGCTGCTCGGCGGTCAGCTCGGGCGACTCGGTGTCGGCGTCGCCCTCGGCGCCGGGGTCCTCGCCGAGCACGACGACCACGGCGTCGGCGTCGGCGGCCTGGGCGACCGCGTCGGCCTGGGTCGGGGCGTTGACGACGTCCGTCGTGGGCGCGGCGGCGCGGATGCCCTGGAGCACGGTGACGGTGGGCGGCAGCGGGGAGCCGGACGGGATGCCCTGCCAGCCGACCGTCCAGCCGCCGAGCTGGCGGGCGACCGAGTCGGCCGCGTCACCGGTCACGACGAGCTTGCGGGCGCCCGTGGACAGCGGCAGGACACCGTCGTTGCGCAGCAGGACCGTGCCCTCGGCCGCGGCCTGGCGGGCCAGCTGCCGGTCGGCGCCGTCGACGATCGCGTCCGCCTTCGCCTCGTCCACGAACGGCTTCTCGAACAGGCCCAGCTGGAACTTGAGGGTGAGGATGCGGCGCACCGCCTGGTCGATGCGCCTGCCGCTGATGGCCCCGCCGCGGACGTTCGCCAGCAGGCCGGAGGTGAACTCGGCGGCGTTGGAGGGTTCCATCGCCATGTCCACGCCCGCGTTGACGGCCAGCGCGATGGCCTCCCGGTAGTCGGCGGCCACGTGGTAGCGGTCGACCAGGAAGCGGATGTCCTCCCAGTCGGTGATGGCCACGCCTCGGAAGCCCATGCGGTCGCGCAACTGCTCGGTGAGCAGGTACTTCGAGGCGTGGGCGGGCACGCCGTTCACCGCGCCGGAGTTGATCATGACGGTGCCGACGCCCGCGTCGAACTGCGCCTGGAAGGCGGGCAGGACGGTGTCCTGGAGGTGGCGGATGGGCAGTTGCGCGGGCGCGCGGTCGTGGCCGTTGAACGGCTCGGAGTAGCCCGCGAAGTGCTTGGCGGTCGCGGTGAGCTTCGCGGTGCCGTCGGCCGGTCCCTGCTGGCCGCGCACGTTGGCCGCCGCCAGCGAGCCCGCCAGCACCGGGTCCTCGCTGTAGGTCTCGTAGTAGCGGCCCCAGCGGGTGTCGCGGGCCAGGTCGGAGACCGGGGCGAAGTTCCAGAACACGCCGGTCGCGCGCATCGCCTCGCCGGTGGAGGCGCCGATCCGCTCCTGCAGGTCCGGGTTCCAGGTCGCGCCCAGGCCCACCTGGTGCGGGAACATGGTGGCGCTGAGCACGTTCGAGTGGCCGTGCACGCCGTCGGCGCCGTAGATGACCGGGATCTTGAGCCGGCTGTGGTCGAGTGCGAACTTCTGGACGGCGTTGGTCATCTTCGCCCACTCGCGGGGCGTGTTCGGGTTGGGCGCGTCGCCGCCGCCGGAGAGGATCGAGCCGACCTTCGCGTCCTCCAGGACGGCCTTCATGCAGTCCTCGCGCAGCGGGCCGGCGTTCCACTCGCAGTTGCCCCGCAGCTTGCCGAGGCGGATCTGGGTCATCTGGCCGACCTTCTCCTCCAGCGTCATCCGCCGCAGGAGGTCGTCGACGCGGCGGTCGACGGGGGCGCGGGCGTCGGTGTAGTCGCTGCCGCCCGGTTCCATCACGCCGCTCGCCTGCGCTCCGGTGACCAGCATGGCCAGCACGGCCAGGGCGCCGATGGCGGTGCGCTTGCGGGATCTCAGCATCGAGGACCTCCCGGGACGAGGGGCGTGGGCGGGGGAGAAGGCGCGAGGAGGGTGTGGGCGGGGCGGTTCGACTCACCCTCCCGGTGTGAGGTGGCGCACACCAGGGCCGAATGGCGCATTCTGGGAGCGCTCCCAACCGCTTTGCGCAGGTAAGGGGTGAAATGCAGTACGCCTGTCCTGTTAAATACTGTGCGTGACCACCGCTCTCGACTGGCCCGGGTTCGGGCACGTCTCGCTCGCCGCCCTGCTGTTCCTGTGCCTCGCCGCCGCGCTCGCGGGCGCGGTGGACGCGGTCGTCGGCGGCGGGGGCCTGATCCAGTTGCCCGCGCTGCTGCTCGTCGCGCCCGGCGGGCAGCCGCTGTACGCGTTGGCCACGAGCAAGGTGGCCGCGGTCGTGGGCACCGCGGCGGCGGTGCGGACCTACACGCGGCAGACGTCGGTCGACTGGTGGGCGGCGCTGCCGATGGCGGCGGCGGCGTTCGGCGGCGCGGTGGGCGGCGCGGCGTTCGCGGGGGCGCTGGCGCCGGGCACGTTGAACGCCGTGGTGCTCGTGGCGCTGGTCGGCGTCGGCGCCTACACGTGGCGCAAGCCCGCGTTGGGGGTGGCCGAGACGCCCCGGTTCACGCGTGCCGCGCAGATCGGGGTGATGGCGCTCGGCGGCGCGGTGATCGGCTTCTACGACGGGCTGGCCGGGCCGGGCACCGGCGCGTTCCTGGTGTTCCTGCTGGTGGGGGTGGTCGGGTTCGCGTTCCTGCGCGCCTCGGCCACGGCGAAGCTGGTGAACGTGGCGACGAACCTGGGCGCGCTGTTCTACTTCGTCCCGGCGGGCAAGGTGCTGTGGGGGCTCGCGGCGGTGCTCGCGGTGTGCAACACGGCCGGCGCGGTGTTCGGCGCCCGGCTCGCCGTGCGGCGGGGGTCGGCGTTCGTGCGCCGGGTGTTCCTCACCGTCGTGGTGGCGCTCGTGGTCAGCCTGGGGTGGAAGGCGGCGGTTGGATGAGCCGGAACGTGGCGCCCATCGGGTCACCAGCCGTGGTGAACCGGCCGAACGGGGAGTCCACGACCTCGCCGACGGTGACGCCGCCCAGGGCGCGCACCCGCCGTGCCGACTCCTCGGCGTCGGACACCGCGAAGCAGGTCATCCAGTGCGGCGGGATCTCGGCGGGAACCCCGTCGGTCATGCCGAACACGCCGGCCACGGCCCGGCCGTCGACGGTCAGCCGCGTGTAGGGCAGGTCCGGCACCGGGTCCAGGCCCAGGCCGAACACGTCCCGGTAGAACTCCGCCGCGCCGAACGGGTCGCGGGTGGCGAGCTCGTTCCACACCACCGCGCCCGGTTCGCCCACCACGTACGCGCCGATGTGCGTGCCCGCCTCCCACAGGCCGAACGCCGCGCCCGTCGGGTCGACCGCGATGGCGCTGCGCCCCAGGTCGCCGGCGTCCACCTCCGGCACGAGCACCGTGCCGCCGGCCGCGCCCAGCGCGTCCAGGGACTCGTCGAGGTCGTCCGTGGCGAGGTAGGTGGTCCACACGACGGGGAACGCCGCGCCGGGCGGCATCCCGTCGAACCCGGCCACGGGCAGGCCGCGCACGAGGGCGTTGGTGCGGTACCCGCTGTCGGGGCCGCCGACCTCGAAGTCCCAGCCGAACAGGCCGCCGTAGAACGCCGTCGTCGCGTCCCGGTCGGTGGTCATCATGGCCACCCACGCCGGGGTGCCCGGCGCGTACGGGGCGTTCAGCTCGGTCACCGGCACAACGGTCGCACCGGCTCCGGGGGTCCGCCAGTCGATCACGCCGGTCGATCACGTTCGGTGAGGCTGCTGGTGAAGGGGGCCGGGAACGCCGGGCGCCGCCGACACGGGGTGCGTCGGCGGCGCGGGCTGGTCAGTCCTCGGAGGGGGCCGGTTCCGACTTGCGGGGCCGGCCGCGCTTGGGCGGGGCCGCCGCGCCCGAGGGCAGGCGGCCCGCTTCGGCGAGGGCCCGGCGCAGCAGGAACTCGATCTGCGCGTTGGTGCTGCGCAGCTCGTCGTTCGCCCACCGGGCCAGGGCGTCGTGCACCGCCGGGTCGAGGCGCAGCAGGACGCTCTTGCGGTCGGCCACGTCAGTGGTACAGCGACCCGGTGTTGACGATCGGTTGGGTGGACTTGTCGCCGCACAGCACCACCAGCAGGTTCGACACCATCGCCGCCTTGCGCTCCTCGTCCAGTTCCACCACGTCCTGCTCGGCGAGCCGGTCCAGCGCCAGCTGCACCATCCCGACCGCGCCCTCCACGATCTTCGACCGCGCCGCGACCACCGCGCCCGCCTGCTGGCGCTGGAGCATCGCCTGCGCGATCTCCGGAGCGTAGGCCAGGTGCGTCAGGCGCGACTCGATCACCTTCACGCCGGCCGCCTGCACGCGTGCCGCGATCTCCACCGACAGCGTCTCGGTGATCTCGTCGGCGTTCTCCCGCAGCGACAGCCCGGCCTCGTCGTGGTTGTCGTACGGGTAGCTGGTGGCGATGTGCCGCACGGCGGTCTCGGTCTGGATGCCCACGAACCGCACGAAGTCGTCCACCTCGAACTTGGCCCGCGCGGTGTCCTCGACCTGCCACACCACCACGGCGGCGATCTCGATGGGGTTGCCGTCGGCGTCGTTGACCTTGAGCGCGGCGGTCTCGTGGTTGCGGATGCGGGTCGAGACCTTCACCTTCGTGGCGAACGGGTTGGCCCAGCGCAAGCCGTCGCGCCGCACGGTGCCGATGTAGCGGCCCGCGAACTGGAGCACCCGCACCTCGCCCGGCGCCACGGTGAACAGGCCGCCCGACACGACGGAACCGGCCACCACGACCAGCGAGCCGATCACGATCCCCGCCGCGCTCGGTCCCGCGTCCGGGCCGTCGGGGATCGCGGAGAGCACGATCACCAGCGCGCCCAGCGCCATCGCGGCGATCGAACCGCCCAGCACGCCCCAGCCCGACACGTGCTTCGCGTCGCGCTCCCGCACCACGGGAGTCGGCATCCTCACGGCCACGTCCATCGCCGCTTCCACGACCGGGTCCATCGCTCCACCCCTCAGTTCATATCTTGTGCTTAGCAAAGTGATATCACTTTTCCGAGGGGTGTGGCAAGCGGGTCGGGCAAGCGGGTCGGGCAAGCGGGTCGCGCGCGGAGGACGGTGACCGGCTCGTCGAGGTCTTCGTCGGGCCCGCCGCGGTCGGTGGGCGGGCACGGGCGTCCTGCGCCGCGCGCGGTTGGTGCGAGGCGGGGCGGGCCGACGGGTTCCCGCCGCACGTCCGGATGGCGCTCGACGTGCGCCTGTGATCGCCTGGGCGGCGTGGAGATCCTGAGCAGCCGCGTCCTCGTCCGCTCGACCGACCCCGGGCGCGCCCGCGCGTTCTACCGGGACGTCCTCGGCCTCGCCGTGCACCGCGAGTTCCCGGGCGGCACGGTGTTCTTCCTCGGCGGCGGGTTCCTGGAGGTGTCCGGGGACGCCGACGAGGGGCCCACCGCCGCCACCCAGCTCTGGGTGCAGGTGCGCGACCTCGCCGCCGCCGCCGAGGAGCTGGCCGACCACGTCACGCGCCCCGCCCGCCGCGAGCCGTGGGGCCTGGACGAGATGTGGATCGCCGACCCCGACGGGCGGCGGATCGTGCTCGTCGAGGTCCCCGCGGAGCACCCGCTACGCCGGGACGTCCGCGAGTAGCTGCACGGTGGGCGGCAGCACGCCGCCGTGCCGCTGGAGCGACGTGCGGACGTTCGCGAACCCGGCCAGCTCCGCCTCCCGCATCAGGTCGTACTCGGAGGTGTCCAGTGCCATCCGGCGCACCGACACGACGAGCCGCCCGCCCGGCCGCAGCACGCGGCGCAGCTCGTGGAACGCCGCCGCCCGGTTGCCCCACAGCTGGAGGTTGTCGACCGAGACCACCACGTCCACCGACGCCGCCGGCTGCCCGGTCCGCGCCGCCGCGCCCTCGCGCAGCTCGACCCGGCCGGCCACGATCAGCTCGGCGCAGCGGTCGCGCGCCTCGTCCAGCATGACCTGCGACGGGTCGACGCCGATCGCCTTGAGCGCGCGTTCGCCGGCCAGCTTGAGACCGACGCCGGGGCCGGGGCCGAGGACGAGCACGACCTCCTCCGCCGTCGGGGCGGCCACCTCGACGACGTGCTCCTCGACCTTCGCGTTGAGCTTGGCCATCACGCGCCCGCCCAGCTCGCCCACCTTGCCGCGGGGGTGGCCGAACGCCGCGTCGAGCGCCTTCATGAGGTTGTCCGCCATGCCCCCAGCGTCGCCGCAACCGATTGCGCGCCGCATCGGGGATTTCCCGGAGACCGGTCCGGAGATTGTTTCCGGGGTGTTTCCGTCCTGCACATCAAAGGTCCGGGGTAGTGCTTTCCGGGCATTCCCGCAGTAAAGATGTGGACCATGACGACTCCACGGGCCCGCACGTCGGGGCTGCGCCGCTCCCCGGCCCGCGCCGTCGCACGGGCCGGGGAGCTGTTCGACGGCTACCTCGACCCCACCCGCCCGCACGCCGAGGCGTACGACGAGATGTTCGGCCCGGACGCCTCGGTGCGCCCCGCCTACCGCGCGCTGTACGACTCGATCGCGCCGTCGCGGGTGAGCGAGCTGAGCGCCCGCTCCGAGGCGCTGGACCGGGCGTTCGTCGACCAGGGCATCACGTTCTCGCTGTCCGGGCAGGAGCGGCCGTTCCCGCTCGACCTCATCCCGCGCGTCATCACCGCCTCCGAGTGGTCCAGGCTGGAGCGCGGCATCGTGCAGCGCGTGCGGGCGCTGGAGATGTTCCTGGCGGACATCTACGGCGACGCCCAGATCGTGCGCGACGGCGTGCTGCCGCGCCGGCTCATCACCTCGTGCGAGCACTTCCACCGCGAGGCCGCGCTGATCAAGCCGCCCAACGGCGTGCGCGTCCACGTGTCGGGCGTGGACCTGGTGCGCGACGAGGCGGGCGTGTTCCGCGTGCTGGAGGACAACCTGCGCTGCCCGTCGGGCGTGTCCTACGTGGTGGAGAACCGCCGCACGATGGCGCGCGTCTTCCCGGACCTGTTCGCCCGGCACCGGGTGCGCGCCGTCGACGACTACGCCGTGCACCTGCTGCGCGCCCTGCGCAACGCCGCGGCGCCCAACGCCGCCGACCCGACCGTCGTCGTGCTCACGCCGGGCATCGCGAACTCCGCGTACTTCGAGCACTCGCTGCTGGCCCGCCAGATGGGCGTGGAGCTGGTCGAGGGCCGCGACCTGTTCTGCCGCGACAACGCCGTCTACCTGCGCACCACCGAGGGCGAGCGGAAGGTCGACGTGGTCTACCGGCGCATCGACGACGACTTCCTCGACCCCGTGCACTTCCGGCCGGACTCGGTGCTCGGCGTCGCGGGCCTGCTCAACGCCGCCCGCGCCGGCAACGTCGTCGTCGCCAACGCGGTCGGCAACGGCGTGGCCGACGACAAGCTCGTCTACACCTACCTGCCCGAGATCCTGCAGTACTACCTGGGCGAGAAACCGCTGCTGCCCAACGTGGACACGTTCCGCTGCTGGCTGCCCGAGGAGCGCGCCCACGTCCTCGACCACCTCGACGAGCTGGTGGTGAAACCGGTGGACGGCTCCGGCGGCTACGGCATCGTGTTCGGCCCGTACGCCACCCCGCGCGCGCTGGCGGCGCTGCGCCGCGGCATCCGGACCAACCCGCGCGGCTGGATCGCGCAGCCCGTCGTGCAGCTGTCCACCGTGCCGACGAAGGTGGGCGACCGGCTCGTGCCCCGGCACGTGGACCTGCGGCCGTTCGCGGTCAACGACGGCAACTCCGTCTTCGTGCTGCCCGGCGGCCTGACCCGGGTGGCGCTGCCCGAGGGCAGCCTCGTCGTGAACTCCTCGCAGGGCGGCGGTTCCAAGGACACGTGGGTGCTCGCGCCCCGGTCGTCCACGCTGGACCGCGAGCTGGCCGAGCCCGGCCTCGCGCGGCCGGACGGGGAGTCCTCGCCCGCCGCCGAGCAGGGGCCCGAGCTGACCACGTCGCAGCAACAGCAGCAACAACAGCAACAACAGCAACGGCAGGTGTCCCCACCGGCGTCGGAGGAGGCGTGATGCTGGCCCGCAACGCGGAATCGCTCTACTGGATCGGCCGGTACGTCGAACGCGCCGACGACACCGCGCGCATCCTCGACGTGTCGGTGCACCAGCTGCTGGAGGACGCCACGGTCGACCCGGACTCGACCAGCCGCGCCCTGCTGGGCGTGCTCGGCATCCCCGCGCCCGGCGACGCCTCGTTCGACGTGTGGTCGCTCACCGAGCTGGTCGCCTACTCGCGCGACCACGCCGGGTCGATCATCGCCTCGATCACCAGCGCCCGGGAGAACACCCGCGGCGCGCGCGAGGTGGTGTCCACCGAGATGTGGGAGTGCCTCAACGCGATGTACAACGCCGTCGAGGAGCGCAAGGCGTACGCCCGCGCGATGGGCCCGCACGCGTTCTTCACGTTCGTGGAGGAGCGGGCGGCGATGTTCGCGGGCCTGGCCGACTCCACGATGAGCCGCGACGACGGCTGGCGGTTCCTGGTGCTCGGCCGGTCCGTGGAGCGCGTCGACATGATCGTGCGGCTGCTGCTGTCCCGCGTCGGCGACAAGGCGAACTCGCCGGGCTGGGTGACCGTGCTGAAGTCGGCGGGCGCCCACGACACGTACCTGCGCACCTACCGGGGCGCGCTGGACGCCTCGCGGGTCGCCCAGTTCCTGCTGCTCGACCGGCTGTTCCCGCGCTCGGTGTTCCACGCCCTGCGGCAGGCCGAAGCCTGCCTGGAGCAGCTCGACCACCAGCCGACCGTGCGGGTCGGGGCCCGGGCCGAGGCGCTGCGCCTGCTCGGTCGCGCCCGCAGCGACCTGGAGTTCCTGCGGCCCCACGACCTGCTCGAACACCTGCCGCGCCGGCTCAAGGCGCTCCAGGTGACCGTGCGCGACGTCGGCGAGGCCGTCTCCCAGCAGTACTTCCACACGGCGCCGTGGGTCGCCTGGACGAACGCCGAGGTGGTCTGACGTGTCGTGGCGCGTGCGGGTCGTCCACACCACCGGGTACCGGTACGAACTGCCGGTCACGCAGAGCTACAACGAGGCGCGGATGACGCCGCGCGCCGACCGGCGGCAGAACGTCGTGGTCACCCGCGTGGAGACCACGCCCGCGACCCGCGCCTACCGCTACACCGACTACTGGGGCACCGAGGTCACCTCGTTCGACCTGCACGCGCCGCACGTGGAGCTGAAGGTCGTGGCCTCGTCGGTGGTGGAGACCGGGCCCGAGGAGGAGCCGGTGCGCACCGCCTCGTGGGCCGACCTCCGCGCGGACGCCCTGGTGGACCGCTACACCGAGTTCCTGGGCTGGACGGCCTACGTGCCGCGCGACCGCGAGCTGGCCGCCGTGGCGCGGGGCCTGCGCAAGGGGCTGGGCCCGGCCGACGCCGTGCTGGCCGCCTCGAACTGGGTCCACGAGCAGCTGACCTACCGGTCGGGCACGACCGGCGTGCACAGCTCGGCGACCGACGCGTGGCAGGCCCGCGAGGGGGTGTGCCAGGACTACGCGCACGTCACGCTCGTGCTGCTGCGCGCGATGGGCGTCCCGGCCCGGTACGTGTCCGGCTACCTGCACACCAAACCGGACGGCGAGGTGCGCGAGACCGTGCGCGGCGAGAGCCACGCGTGGGTCGAGGCGTGGACGGGCGGCTGGTGGGGGCACGACCCGACCAACGGCATCCCGGTCGGGCCGCGCCACGTCTGGGTCGCCCACGGCCGCGACTACGCCGACGTGGCGCCGCTCAAGGGCATCTACTCGGGCGGCGCGTCGTCGGCGCTGGAGGTCACGGTCGAGGTGACCCGGCTGGCCTGAGCCCTACTTCCAGCCCAGCCGGCGCAGCGCGTCCACGACCAGCGAGAACCGCTCCGGTTCGAGGACCGAGCCCTCGCGGCGGATGCCGTCCTCGGCCAGTTCGAACACGCGGTCCAGCCGCAGGTAGGAGTGGCGGCCGTCGCGGTCCCAGCGGCCCGTGCCCAGGTCGAGGTGGTCGTCCTGCTCCTCGGGCCGGTTCGGGGGCCTGCTGGTCAGCATGAGCGCCAGCAGGGTGCGGCGGTGCCTGCCGACCACCAGCAGCGGGCGGTCCTTGCCCCGGTCCGGGTCCTCCTCGAAGGGCACCCACGCCCACACGACCTCGCCGGGGTCGGCCAGGCCGTCCAGGTCGGGGGAGTACTCCAGGGTCGCCGCCGCGTGGGCCGCCGTGTGGACCTCCCGCACCGCGCCCCGGGCCGGTCGCGGGTCCTCTCCGTTCGCGTGCACGGCGGGCAGCCTATGGCCTCGGTCACGCCCGCGAGGCCCGGCCCGGCGGCGTGGCATGAGAGAATGGGGCGATTCCCCCGTCCTTCTTGTGCGAGGAACCTTCGTGACCACGTTCGCCGACCAGACGTTCACGCCTCCGGAGCTGATCCGGAACTTCTGCATCATCGCGCACATCGACCACGGCAAGTCCACCCTGGCCGACCGCATGCTGCAGCTCACCGGCGTGGTCGACGCCCGGGCGATGCGCGCGCAGTACCTCGACCGGATGGACATCGAACGCGAGCGCGGCATCACGATCAAGGCGCAGAACGTGCGGCTCCCGTGGCAGGTCGGGGGGCAGGACCACGTCCTGCACATGATCGACACGCCGGGCCACGTCGACTTCACCTACGAGGTGTCCCGCGCGCTGGAGGCGTGCGAGGGGACGGTCCTGCTGGTCGACGCCGCGCAGGGCATCGAGGCGCAGACGCTGGCCAACCTGTACCTGGCGATGGAGAACGACCTCACCATCATCCCGGTGCTGAACAAGATCGACCTGCCCGCCGCGGACCCCGACAAGTACGCCAAGGAGCTCGCCCACATCGTCGGGTGCGAGCCCGAGGAGGTGCTGCGCGTCTCGGCCAAGACCGGCCTGGGCGTCGGGGCGCTGCTGGACGAGGTCGTGAAGCGGGTGCCGGCCCCGGTCGGCGACGCGGACGCCCCGCCCCGCGCGATGATCTTCGACTCGGTCTACGACACCTACCGCGGCGTCGTCACCTACATCCGCGTGGTCGACGGCAAGATCACCCCGCGCCAGCGCATCCGGATGATGTCGACCAACGCGACCCACGAGCTGCTGGAAGTCGGCATCATCTCGCCCGAGCCGAAGCCGAGCGTCGGCCTGGGCGTCGGCGAGGTGGGCTACCTGATCACCGGCGTGAAGGACGTGCGCCAGTCGAAGGTCGGCGACACCGTGACGTCGGAGAAGAAGGGCGCCACCCAGCCGCTGGCCGGGTACCGCGAGCCGCGGCCGATGGTGTACTCGGGCCTCTACCCGGTGGACGGCTCGGACTACCCGATCCTGCGCGAGGCGCTGGAGAAGCTCCAGCTCAACGACGCCGCGCTCACGTTCGAGCCGGAGACGTCCGCGGCGCTGGGCTTCGGCTTCCGCTGCGGCTTCCTCGGCCTGCTGCACCTGGAGATCACCCGCGACCGGCTGGAGCGCGAGTTCGGCCTCGACCTCATCTCGACCGCGCCGAACGTGGTGTACCGGGTCGTGATGGAGGACGGGACGGTGCACGTCGTGACCAACCCGTCCGACTGGCCCGACGGCAAGCGCGCCGAGGTGTACGAGCCCGTCACCCGGTGCACGATCATCGCGCCCAGCGACTACATCGGCGCGATCATGGAGCTGTGCCAGGCCAAGCGCGGCCAGCTGGGCGGCATGGACTACCTGTCCGAGGACCGCGTGGAGCTGCGCTACACGATGCCGCTCGGCGAGATCATCTTCGACTTCTTCGACGCCCTGAAGTCGCGCACGCGCGGCTACGCGTCGCTGGACTACGAGGAGTCGGGCGAGCAGGAGGCCGAGCTGGTCAAGGTGGACATCCTGCTCCAGGGCGAGCCGGTGGACGCCTTCAGCGCGATCGTGCACAAGGACCACGCCTACGGCTACGGCACGCGGATGGCCACGAAGCTGCGCGAGCTGATCCCGCGGCAGCAGTTCGAGGTGCCGATCCAGGCGGCCATCGGCGCGCGCGTGATCGCCCGCGAGACGATCCGCGCGATCCGCAAGGACGTCCTCGCGAAGTGCTACGGCGGTGACATCACCCGCAAGCGCAAGCTGCTGGAGAAGCAGAAGGAGGGCAAGAAGCGGATGAAGATGGTGGGCCGGGTCGAGGTTCCCCAGGAGGCCTTCGTCGCCGCGCTGTCCACCGATGACTCCGGCGGCAAGGACAAGGGCAAGAAGTAGGACCCGCGGTCGCGTCCCCGTCGATCCCCGTCCCCGGGCGGGTGGTCGGCGGGGATCGTCGTTCCCGGGCCCAGGGCGGCGAAAGGGCCCCGGGGATGACGAAAGGGCCCTCAGGACGTCCCTGTCCTGAAGGCCCTCGAAGGTGCCCGGGCGTGCTCAGCTGTAGTTGCGGAGCATCCCGTTCAGCGCGTGGCGGCGGAGGATCGCTTCGATCTCCCGGGTCTGGTGCTCCGGGTGACGCGCGAGGATCGCTTCCATGTCCATCCGGGCGCTGGGGGTGTTGTAGTCGGCCAGCTGGCGTTCGAGGTCCGCTTCCCGCTTGCGGATCGCGCGTCGCGTGGCGAAGTACGTGCGAACAGTAGCCAGGGGGTTTGTCATGTCACCTTTCGGATCGATCTATCTGTATCGGTTCACCTACTATCTTGCCGCACGTCAGAGCCCTGCGCAGCCGATTTCGACGTGACCTCCGCCGCACCTGTTTCACCACGGTTCGTGATCGTCCCCGGGCATGACGGGCGGGTGACGGCGAGGTTGGGGAACGCTCACCCCGCGTCGCGGCCGAGCACGTCGAGCGAGTCCGCGTACTTGGCCCGCAGCCGCTCCTGGGTGGCCCGGTCGAGCAGCGCGAGCCGGGGCGGCGACATGTTGTCGGCGATGTCGGCCCGCTTCACGACGACCGCCACGGGGTCGGTCAGCACGCGCCCGAGGTAGTCCTCGCGCGGCTCGCCGGGGAGGTGGCTCAGCGCGACCACGGTCGACACGACCTCGGGCGGGCAGCCGGCGGCGAGCAGGTCGTCCGCGGTGAGGGCGGTGTCCTCCAGCACGTCGTGCAGCACGGCGGCCATCCGGGCGTGCTCGCCGGACACCTTGCTCATCACGCGCAGCGGGTGACCGATGTAGGGCTTGCCGGACTTGTCGACCTGCCCGTCGTGGGCCGCCCTGGCGATCCGGATCGCGTCATCAACGGTGAACGTCATCCGACCATTGTTCACAGGCTTGACAAGACCCATTGGTCTAGTCCATTTTCGAGTGGCCCGCGTCACCCGAGCTGGGCGTGGCCGCCGGAGAGAACGTGGAGGTGGACGTGGCTTCGAGGACGAGACGCGTGCTGGGCGCGGTGCTGGCGGGACTGCTGGCGATCGCGGGCCTGACCCTGGTCGTGGTGGGCAGCGCGTCGGCCGCCAACCTGGTCGCCAACCCGGGGTTCGAGGGCGGCACGGGCGGCTGGACGTGCGGCGCGGGCACGGGCGTGGTCACCACGCCCAAGCGCAGCGGCACGCACGCCCTGGTCGGCACCCCCGCCGGGCAGGACAACGCGCGCTGCGGGCAGACCGTCGCGGTGAAGGCCAACACGGCCTACCAGTTGAGCGCGTGGGTGCAGGGCAGCTACGTGTACCTGGGCGTGACCGGCACCGGCAGCGGCGACAAGAGCACCTGGACGCCGGGGTCGGCGGGCTTCGGCCGGCTCGCCCTGGACTTCACCACCGGCAACAGCACGAGCGTCACGGTGTACGTGCACGGCTGGTACGGCCAGCCGCCCTTCTACGTGGACGACGTGAGCCTCGACGGTCCGGGCACCCCGCCGACGAGCACGACGACCACCACGACGACCACCACCACGACGACCACCACCACCACGACGCCGGGCAACCCGGACCCGTCGCTGCCGAAGCACGCCCTCACCGGCTACTGGCACAACTTCGACAACGGCTCGCGGCTGCTCCGGCTCGCCGACGTGCCCACCACGTACGACATCGTGGCCGTGGCGTTCGCCGACGCGACCGCCACCCAGGGCGCGGTCGCGTTCACCCTGGACCCGACGCTGTCGTCCAAGCTCGGCGGCTACACCGACGCCCAGTTCAAGGCCGACGTGCGAACCCTCCAGTCCCGCGGCCAGAAGGTGATCATCTCCGTCGGCGGCGAGAAGGGCACGATCAGCGTCGCCAACGCCACCGCGGCCACGAACTTCGCGAACAGCGTGAAGACCCTGATCGCGAACTACGGCTTCGACGGCGTGGACATCGACCTGGAGAACGGCGTCAACGCGACCTACATGGCGCAGGCGCTGCGGGCGATCAGCGCGGGCGGCGGCAAGGTCATCGCGATGGCCCCGCAGACCATCGACATGCAGTCGACGCAGTCGGAGTACTTCAAGCTGGCGCTGTCCGTGAAGGACATCCTGACCGTCGTCAACATGCAGTACTACAACTCCGGCTCGATGCTGGGCTGCGACCAGAAGGTGTACTCGCAGGGCACGGTCGACTTCCTGGTCGCGCTGGCCTGCATCCAGCTCCAGAACGGCCTGCGGCCCGACCAGGTCGGCCTCGGCCTGCCCGCCTCCCCCTCCGGCGCGGGCGGCGGCCACCAGTCCCCCGCCAACGTCAACGCGGCGCTCGACTGCCTCGCGAAGGGCACGAACTGCGGCTCGTTCAAGCCCGCGCAGACGTGGCCGGGCATCCGCGGCGCGATGACGTGGTCGATCAACTGGGACGCCTCGAACAACTGGCAGTTCGCCTCCGCGGT
>NZ_JBPKJK010000191.1:0-15768 GCF_051756985.1 Saccharothrix sabaoui | reverse complement strand
TTCCGCGTTCGGGGCGGGTCAGAGGGCGGCGGCGGCCCGGGCCAGGGACTCGACGCGGTCGAAGTCGCCGGCGGCGAGGGCGTCCTTCGGGGTCAGCCAGGAGCCGCCCACGCAGCTGACGTTCGGCAGCGCCAGGTAGCGCGGGGCCGACTCGGGCGTGATGCCGCCGGTCGGGCAGAACCGCAGGCCGGGCAGCGGGCCGCCGATGGACTTGAGGTAGTCCACGCCGCCCGCGGCCTCGGCCGGGAAGAACTTCAGCGCCGTCAGGCCGCGCTCGGCCAGCCGCATCGCCTCGGACACGGTCGCCGCGCCCGGCAGGAACGGCAGGCCGGTGTCCTCGGCGGCGGCGAGCACCGCGTCCGTCGAGCCCGGCGTGACGAGGAACGCGGCACCGGCCTTCGCGGCCTGCTCGGCGTGCTCCGGCGCGGTCACGGTGCCCGCGCCGATCACGATCTCCGGCACCTCGGCGGCCACCCGCTCGATGGCGCTCAGCGCGGCGGGCGTGCGCAGCGTCAGCTCGATCACGCCGATGCCCCCGCGCAGCAGCGCCCGCGCCAGCGGCACGGCGTGCGCGGCGTCGTCCACGACGACGACCGGGATGACGGGGGACAGCGCCAGCAGCTCCGAGCTGGTGGTCACCGGGACACCTCCTGGTTGAACTGGCCTTCGAAGTGCGAGGCCGCGATGGGTCCGAACACGCTGGCGCCCCGGTCCGCCGGGCCGACCGCGCGCCGCAGCGCCGCGAACAGCTCGCGCCCGGTGCCGGTCCACGCCTGCGCGTCCGGCGGGAAGTCCACCAGCTCGCGCGCGGCCAGCTCCGCCGGGTCGACGAAGACCTCCAGCGTCCCGGTCTCGGCGTCCAGCCGCAGCACGTCGCCGTCGCGCACGCGGGCCAGCGGGCCGCCGACGGCCGCCTCGGGCGTGAGCTGGATGGCGGCCGGGATCTTGCCCGACGCGCCGGACATGCGGCCGTCGGTGACCAGCGCGACCTGGAAGCCCCGGTCCATGAGCACGCCGAGGGCGGGGACGAGCTTGTGCAGCTCGGGCATGCCGTTGGCCTGCGGTCCCTGCTGCCGCACGACCACGACCACGTCGCGCTCCAGCTCGCCGGCCTTGAACGCCGCGCTGAACGCCTCCTGCGAGGTGAACACGCGCGCGGGCGCCTCGACGACCCGGTGCTCGGCCTTCACCGCGGACACCTTGATCACGGCGCGGCCGAGGTTGCCGGACAGCATGCGCAGGCCGCCGTCGGCGGCGAACGGCTCGGTCGCGGCCCGCAGCACGTCGGTGTCCAGGGAGCGGCCGGGGCCGTTCCGCCAGGTCAGCACGCCCTCGACGAGCACGGGCTCCCGCGTGTAGCGGGACAGGCCGGGCCCGGCGACGGTCTGCACGTCCTCGTGCAGCAGCCCGGCCTCCAGCAGGGTGTGCACGAGGAACTGCACGCCGCCCGCGGCCTGGAAGTGGTTGATGTCGGCCGACCCGTTCGGGTACACCCGCGCCAGCAGCGGCACCACCGAGGACAGCTCGGCGAAGTCGTCCCAGCCCAGCTCGATGCCCGCGGCGGAGGCGATGGCCACCAGGTGCATGGTGTGGTTGGTCGAGCCGCCGGTCGCGAGCAGCGCGACCACGCCGTTGACCACGGACTTCGCGTCCACGACCCGCCCGATCGGGGTGTACTCGTCGCCCCGGCTGATCTCCACGGCCCGGCGCGCGGCCTCCTCGGTCAGCGCCCGCCGCAGCCTGGTGCCCGGCGGCACGAAGCTCGCGCCCGGCAGGTGCAGGCCCATGACCTCCACGACGAGCTGGTTGGAGTTCGCCGTGCCGTAGAACGTGCAGGTCCCGGGGCTGTGGTAGGAGGCGGACTCGGCCTCCAGCAGGTCCTCGCGGGTGGCCTTGCCCTCGGCGAACAGCTGCCGCACGCGGGCCTTCTCCGAGTTCGGCAGGCCGGAGCTCATGGGGCCGGCGGGCACCAGGATCGCGGGCAGGTGCCCGAACGACAGGGCGCCGATCAGCAGGCCGGGGACGATCTTGTCGCACACGCCGAGCAGCAGCGCCGAGTCGAACATCTCGTGCGAGAGCGCCACGGCGGTGGACATCGCGATGACGTCCCGGCTGAACAGGGACAGCTCCATGCCCGCGCGGCCCTGCGTGATGCCGTCGCACATGGCGGGCACGCCGCCCGCGAACTGCGCCACGCCGCCGACGGCCCGCGCCGCGTCCTTGATCCACGCGGGGTACTCGTTCATCGGCTGGTGGGCGGAGAGCATGTCGTTGTAGGACGACACGATCGCCACGTTCGGGCGACGCATCGCCCGAAGGAGGTCCTTGTCGCCGCCGGTGATGCCGGCGAAGCCGTGCGCCAGGTTGCTGCACGCCATGTCGCGGCGGGCGGGGCCGTCCTGGTGGGCCTGGGCGATGCGGTCGAGGTAGGCGGTCCGGGCGGCGGCGCTGCGGGCGGCGATTCGGGCCGTCACTGCGGCGACGACGGGATGCACGCTCATGGTTCGCTGTCTCCGGGGGTGATCACGGGCCGTGGTGGGCCCGGTGGGACGGCAGCGCTGGCGTCGCACGGACGGACGTGACAGCCCACACATTATGTCACGACACATGATCGTCACAAAAACGATTCAGATCCTGGGACGCGCCGTGGATACTTGTGGTGCTTGTCACAAGGGCGCCGACCGGGCAGAGTCGGCACACGGAACCCCAAGGGAGGTGCTGACCATGACGTCCTCGGAGATCGTGGAACTGCGCCGCGCGCTCGGCCGGCTCCGCCAGTGCGTCGGCGGACTGCGGGCGCGCTACGGCGACGTGGCCGCGGTGCAGAGGCTGGCCAACGACGTCGAGCGCATGGACATCGACGCGACCGAGCTGGTCGACCTGGACAGCACGCCCCGGCAGCGGGAAGCGCCGAGGATCGAGCGCGAGGTCGTGGTGGTGCCCGACACGCCCTACGACCCCCGGCTCTGGCACGACGCCGACGACGAGGGTCTCGGCGGCTACCGCAGCCACCGCACCTGACCCACCCCGGCCCGGCCCCCGCGTGACGCACCACGCGGGGGCCGGTTCGGTTTTGCCCGAAAAGATCGGTCCTTGATCGACCCCGCCACAGCGACGTGGAACCGAGGTGAGGTATGAGGGCGCAGATCGCCCAGCGCACGTTGCGGACCGACCGGTGGTGGATACCGCCGCTGGCCACCTTCGCCGGTCTGCTGCTGATCTCGGTGTACGCGGCCGTGCGCACGTTCATGGGCGACTTCTACTGGGTGGACGAGTACCGCTACCTGACGCCCATGTACTCCCCGTGCCTGAGCCAGGAGTGCCTGCCCGGCGCGGCGCACTTCGGCCGACCCCTGCCCGAGCTGCCGGGGTTCCTCACCCCGCCGGTGATCATCATCCCGTTCCTGCTCGGCTTCCGCGTGACCTGCTACTACTACCGCAAGGCGTACTACCGGGCGGCGTGGATGTCCCCGCCCGCGTGCGCGGTGGCCGAGCCCCACGCGAAGTACACGGGGGAGACCCGCTTCCCGCTGGTCGCGCAGAACCTGCACCGCTACTTCTTCTACGCCGCCTCGCTGCTGCTGCTGGTCAACGTCTACGACGCGGTCTACGCGTTCACCACCGGCATCGGCCTGGGCAACGTCGTGCTGCTGGTGAACGTGGCGCTGCTCGGCGCCTACACGCTGTCGTGCCACTCGTGCCGGCACATCGCCGGCGGCCGGTTGAAGCACTTCTCCAAGCACCCGGTGCGGTACTGGGCGTGGACGAGGATCTCCAAGCTCAACGCCAAGCACATGCAGCTCGCGTGGGCCTCGCTGATCTTCGTCTGCGTCACGGACCTCTACGTCGCGCTGGTCGCCTCCGGGACGATCACCGACCTCCGATTCGTCAACTGAGGAGTGGTTTTGCCCGAGCTGGAACGGCATCAGTTCGACGTGCTCGTGATCGGTGCCGGCGGCGCGGGGCTGCGCGCCGCGATCGAGGCCCGCGAGCACGGGATGCGCACGGCGGTGCTGTGCAAGTCGTTGTTCGGCAAGGCGCACACCGTGATGGCCGAGGGCGGCATCGCCGCGGCCATGGGCAACGTGAACTCGAACGACAACTGGCAGGTGCACTTCCGGGACACCATGCGCGGCGGGAAGTTCCTCAACAACTGGCGGATGGCCGAGCTGCACGCCAAGGAGGCGCCCGACCGGGTGTGGGAGCTGGAGACCTACGGGGCCCTGTTCGACCGCACGAAGGACGGCCGGATCAGCCAGCGCAACTTCGGCGGCCACGAGTACCCGCGCCTCGCGCACGTCGGCGACCGCACGGGCCTGGAGCTGATCCGCACCCTCCAGCAGAAGGTCGTGTCCCTCCAGCAGGACGACCACGCGCGGACCGGCGACCACGAGTCCCTGCTGCGGGTGTTCCAGGAGTTCACCGTCACCGACCTGGTCCTGGACGGCGGCAAGGTCGCCGGCGCGTTCGGCTACTGGCGCGAGTCCGGCCGGTTCGTGCTGTTCGAGGCGCCCGCGGTGGTGCTCGCGACCGGCGGCATCGGCAAGTCGTTCAAGGTCACGTCCAACTCGTGGGAGTACACCGGCGACGGCCACGCGCTGGCCCTGCGCGCCGGGGCGTCGCTGGTCAACATGGAGTTCGTCCAGTTCCACCCGACCGGCATGGTCTGGCCGCCGTCGGTGAAGGGCATCCTGGTCACCGAGTCCGTGCGCGGTGACGGCGGCGTGCTGCGGAACTCCGAGGGCAAGCGGTTCATGTTCGACTACGTGCCCGAGGTGTTCAAGGACAAGTACGCCGACAACGAGGAGGAAGCCGACCGCTGGTACGCCGACCCCGGCGCGAACCGGCGGCCACCGGAGCTGCTGCCGCGCGACGAGGTGGCCCGCGCCATCAACTCCGAGGTCAAGGCCGGTCGCGGGTCCGAGCACGGCGGCGTGTTCCTGGACGTCTCCACCCGCCTGCCCGCCGAGGAGATCATGCGGCGGCTGCCGTCGATGCACCACCAGTTCAAGGAGCTGGCCGACGTCGACATCACCGCGCAGCCCATGGAGGTCGGGCCGACCTGCCACTACGTGATGGGCGGCGTGCAGGTCGACCCGGACACCGGCGCGTCGTCCGTGCCCGGCCTGTTCGCGGCGGGCGAGGTGTCCGGCGGCATGCACGGCTCGAACCGGCTGGGCGGCAACTCGCTGTCCGACCTGCTGGTCTTCGGCCGGCGGGCGGGCCTGGGCGCGGCCGACTACGTGGCGAGCCTGTCCGAGCGGCCCGCGTGCTCCGACGAGGCGGTGGTCGACGCCGAGCGGACGGCCCTCGCGCCGTTCTCCGGGGAGAGCGGCGAGAACCCGTACACGCTGCACGTGGAGCTCCAGCAGGCGATGAACGACCTGGTCGGCATCATCCGGCGGGCCGAGGAGATGGAGCAGGCCGTCGCGCGGCTCGACGAGCTGAAGCGGCGCGCGGCGAACGTCGTGGTCGAGGGGCACCGGCAGTTCAACCCGGGCTGGCACCTCGCGCTCGACCTGCGCAACATGCTGCTGGTCAGCGAGTGCGTGGCGCGCGCCGCGCTGCTGCGCACCGAGAGCCGCGGCGGGCACACCCGCGACGACCACCCCCGGATGGACGCCGACTGGCGGCGCAGGCTGCTGGTCTGCACCGCGTCCGGCGACGGCGTCGCGGTGGACGAGGAGGCGCAGGTCCCGATCCGTGCGGACCTGCTCGACCTGTTCGAGCGCTCGGAGCTGGACAAGTACCTGACCGCGGACGAACTGGAGGGGTGACGTGGGGTACCAGGGGCACTTCCGGGTGTGGCGCGGTTCCGCCGAGGGCGGCGGCCTGGAGGACTTCACCGTCGAGGTGAACGAGGGCGAGGTCGTCCTCGACGTGATCCACCGGTTGCAGGCCACCCAGACGCCCGACCTGGCCGTGCGGTGGAACTGCAAGGCGGGCAAGTGCGGTTCGTGCTCGGCCGAGGTCAACGGCAGGCCGCGGCTGCTGTGCATGACCCGGATGTCGACGTTCACCGAGGACGAGACGATCACCGTGACGCCGATGCGCACGTTCCCGGTGATCCGCGACCTCGTCACCGACGTCTCGTACAACTACCGGAAGGCGCGGGAGGTCCCGGCGTTCCAGCCCCCGGAGGGCGTCGCGCCGGGGGAGTACCGGATGCAGCAGGTCGACGTGGAGCGCTCGCAGGAGTTCCGCAAGTGCATCGAGTGCTTCCTGTGCAACGACACGTGCCACGTCATCCGCGACCACGAGGAGAACAAGGAGTCGTTCGCCGGGCCGCGGTTCCTGATGCGGGTGGCCGAGCTGGAGATGCACCCGCTCGACGGGGCCGACCGGGTGCGCGAGGCGCAGTCGTCGCACGGGCTGGGGCTGTGCAACATCACCAAGTGCTGCACCGAGGTGTGCCCGGAGCACATCAAGATCACCGACAACGCGCTGATCCCGATGAAGGAGCGCGTCGCCGACCGCCGCTACGACCCGATCGTGTGGTTGGGCACCAAGCTGTTCCGCCGCGGCTGAGCGTTCCCGGTCCGTGTCGCCCCCCGATGGGGTGACACGGGCCGCTCAGGGCGCGGAGGTCGGCTCGGGGTGCGGAGGTCGGCAGCGGCTCGCGGCGCGACAGCCACTCCCCGGGCACGGGAGCGCGCACGACCCCGCCCGTGATGGCGGCCGTCGTGTCCGCGTCGCCGCCCGCCGCCACGCACGCGGTGACCGCGGCCCGGTAGTCGTCGGCGGCGAGCTTCGTGAACCGGCCCGGACCCGGTGCAGCACCACCACCGCGCCCGGCCCGTACCCGCGACGGGGGTCGCAGCGCTCGGCGAACGCCGCCGCCAACCGGTCCTGGTCGACCTCGCCGTGCGCGCGCAGCTCGTCGAGGGAGCGGAGTGCGTCCGAGGTCGACATGCGCCCCCGGCCTGCCACGTCCCGGGCCCCTAGGGAGTCACGGCGCAGTCCAGCACCGAGCCCTGGAACGTGCCGATCAGCAGTCGTCCGCCGCCGGCGGCGCACAGCGACAGCGGCACGACCGGGTGACCCGCCACCTCCGGCCGCAGGCGTGCAAGCTCCGCGCCGTCGTCGTTGCGCAGCACCACCACCTCGCCGGACGCGAACGCCACGTACGCGTGGTTCTCGTCGGCGTCCAGCGCCACCGGCGCGTGGTCGGCGGTGACCACCCACTCGGCCTTGCCCTTCGGGTAGCGGCGGCGGGCGACGAACGCGTTGCCCGGCAGCAGGCCCGCGCCGTCGTGGACCGTCCCGGCGTGCACGATCGACCCGCCGGTCCCGTCACCACCGCCGGCCAGCCACGCGCCGGGGCCGCCGAACAGGTGCCCGTCGCGCCGCTCGTCCCACTCCAGCGGAAACAGGTACCGCAGGCCGCCGTCGACCGGCGTGACCACCCACTTGCGCCGCCACGGCTTCGGCGAGGTGCCGCGCAGGAACAGCAGGTGCGGCGAGCGGCGGACGTCGAAGTAGTGGTTGACGAGGTCGTAGTGGCCGACGACCACCTCGCCGACCCGGCGCCCGTCCGGCGCGAGCAGCGGGCCCGGGTGGTCGCCGCGCGTCGCCGGCCGTGCCGCCACCAGGCCGTCTGCCCGGTCCACCAGCACGACGTGCGAGTCCACCGGGACGTCCCGCAGCGGGCGGCCGGTGGTCAGGTCCACCGCGGTGACCGCGCTCGGCCCGTCGTGCCGGCCCACCGCGTTGGTGAGGGCGGTGCGCTCGTCGGGGGAGACCACGACCTGCGTGCCGTGCCCGTCGACCGGGAGCGCCCAGTGCCCGCCGGCGCGGTCCCAGCACTCCACGGCGACGCCGTCCAGCGCGGCCAGGACCCGGCCGTCGCGCAGCGCCCGCACCGCGCGCACCTGGCGGCGCGGCGACCACACCACGCCCCGGTCGAGGCAGGCGCGTTCGACGGCGAGCCGGGCGCGCACCGGGTCCGGTCGCCCCACCAGCGGCGCGGTCGACATGCGCGAGGGGAAGAAGGTCAGGTCGGGTGACCCCCAGTCGTCGCGGACCGCGGTGAACGCGTGGGCGACCTGCTCCTCGTCGTCGGTGGACGGCGTGAGCACCACCCGCAGCGACCGCGCGTCCAGCCACGCCACGTCCAGCACCTGCGTGCAGGACTCGACCACCGACCTCGTGCGGCCCGTCACCAGGTCCGCGAGCAGCAGCTCGCCCTCGTAGAAGTAGCCGCCGTCGTACTGCCCGGTGCCCGCGGCCAGCAGCGGCAGCTCCGGGTGGAACGACAGCGAGCCCACCGGCCACCGGGTGTTCACGAGCAGCACGCACGCCAGGTCGGACGTCCGGTAGACCGCCAGCGGCAGCCGGCGCACCCCCGGGTCCCACACCGGCGACCCGGCGTGCCCGAGGTCACCCGCGACGGCCAGCAGCTCCCCGTCGGGCGACGACGCCACCGCGGTGGGGTGACCGACCTCGTGGAACGCGCCGGCGCCGAGCACCCGTGCGACCACGAGCCCCGCTCCGCTCACCCGGTCCACCCGTCCCGGTCGATCACGCCCTCACCATCCCACAGCGCGGGACGAGGCGGAACCGGCCGGTTCAGCGTTCCGCTCGGTCGCCCACCCGGTCGAGGTGCTCGCACGGTCCGCCGTCCCCGTCCCCGTCCCCGCAGGCGTCGACCAGGAGCGCCGGGACCCACAGGAAGACCTTCGGGTCGCCGAGCCCCGACGCCGTCAGCCACGTCGCCGCCCGACGCGCCTCCCGCCCGTCCCGGACCAACCCCCACCTCCCCGGTCGCACGCCCGTCGCCCGCCGGACGTCGTCGACGAGCCCGTCGAGGCAGGTCCAGGTGTGCCACCCCCCGCTGTCGAAGCCGACCAGCTCGAAGCCCAGCACCCGACCGGGGCGGGGGTCGGGGAAGGCGTCCCGCCGGGCCAGGCGTCCCGCCACGCCACCCGCGTCCGGGTGGTGGCCCGCGCCGGCCATCTCCCGGAGCAGGCCCGGGGCGTCGGCCGCGGCCACGCCGACGGCCAGCACGTGCAGCCCCGCCCGCCCCGCGCGAACCCGTGACCGCCCGGCCGCGACCGGGTCGTCGAACCAGTCGTCCCAGCCGTCGCGGTCCGCCGGCAGCACGTCCACGACGCAGTCGCTCATCGAGACCAGGTCGGGGCCCGACAGCCCCGCGTCCCGCCAGTCGGCCCTGGCACCTCGCGCGGCCACCGGGTAACCGGCCAGCAGCAGGTCGGTGTCCATCGGAACTCCCCCGTGAGCTGCGGTCAGGAGGTCACGGCGCGCTGCCGACGAGCCAGGCGCGCAGCTGCGCGTCGTCGCTGGAGCCGATCAACCGCACCAGGTCCCGGTTGCCGCGGTGGCTCGGGGCGTCGAGCAGGCGTTCCCGCCAGTCCTCCGCGTACTCCCGCAGGGCGTCGACCATCTCGGCGATCGCCTCGTCGAACGACGCGCCGTCCGCGGCCACCGGCAACCCCGGGACGAACACCGACCAGCCGTCGTTCTCGCGGACGACCCGGGCACGCGACAGCGGACATGCCTGCCTCCCGGTCGATCATCACCGGTACCACGACCTCGTGAAAGTACGTCACGTACGTGGTGGTGCACCGCAGACGCGGCGGAGCCGGGGCGGTGGTGGTCGCCCCGGCTCCGCCGGTCCCGGACTGCCGTCAGGTCAGCTGCAACCCGACGTGGAGCCGCAGCCCTCGCACAGGTAGCAGGAGCCGGCCGGGCGCATCTTCGTGCCGCACGTCATGCACAGCGGCGCGTCGGCGGCCTTGCCCAGGTGCAGTTCGAGCAGTTCCGTGGAGCTGCCGACCCTGATGTCCTGCGGCGCGGGCTTCTTCTCCGGCGCGGGGGCCGGGGCGTTGGCCGGCGCGGCCGGGGTGTCGGAGTCGACGGACGTGCGCAGGCCCTCCAGGTCGACGTCGCCGCCGCTGTAGTCCGCCGCCACCTGGGCGGTGCGCTCGTCGGCGGTGAAGATGCCGAGCTGCGCGCGCTTCTCCACCGGCAGGTAGTCGAGCGCCAGGCGCCGGAACAGGTAGTCCAGGACGCTGGTCGCGATGCGCACGTCCGGGTCGTCCGTCATGCCCGCCGGCTCGAAGCGCAGGTTCTGGAACTTCGAGACGTAGAACTCCAGCGGGATGCCGTACTGGAGGCCGACCGAGATGGACATGGAGAACGCGTCCATCACGCCCGCCAGGGTCGAGCCCTGCTTGCCGAGCTTGACGAAGATCTCGCCCAGGCCGTCGTCCGGGTACGAACCGGCGTGCAGGTAGCCCTCGGCGCCGCCGACCGTGAACGACACCGTCTGCGACGGGCGCTTCTTCGGCAGGCGCTTGCGCACCGGGCGGTACTCGACGACCGTCTCGGTCTTGACCTCGGGCGTGGCGGCGACCGACGCCTTGGCGGACTTGCCCGCCGACAGCGGCTGGCCGACCTTGCAGTTGTCGCGGTAGATCGCGAGCGCCTTCAGGCCCAGCTTCCAGCCCTGGTAGTAGATCTCCTCGACGTCCTCGACGGTCGCCGTCTCCGGCATGTTGACCGTCTTGGAGATCGCGCCCGAGATGAACGGCTGCACCGCGGCCATCATCCGGACGTGGCCCATCGGGGCGATCGACCGGTCGCCCATGGCGCAGTCGAACACGTCGTAGTGCTCGGTCTTCAGGCCGGGGGCGTCGACCACGTGGCCGTGCTCGCCGATGTACTCGACGATCGCCTCGACCTGCTCCTCCTGGTAGCCCAGGACGCGCAGCGCGCGCGGCACGGTCTGGTTGACGATCTGCATGGAGCCGCCGCCGACCAGCTTCTTGAACTTCACCAGCGCCAGGTCCGGCTCGATGCCGGTCGTGTCGCAGTCCATCATCAGGCCGATGGTGCCGGTGGGCGCGAGCACGGACGCCTGCGCGTTGCGCCAGCCGTTGCGGGCGCCGACCGCCTGGCACTCCTGCCACGCCTTGGTGGCCACCGAGCGCACGGCGGCGTCGTTGGCGTGCAGCGTGCGGATCTCGTCGTTGGCCGCGGCGTGCTTGCGGATGATCCGCTGGTGCGCCTCGGCGTTGCGGGCGTAGCCGTCGTACGGGCCGACGATGCCGGCCAGCTCGGCGGACCGCCGGTACGCCACGGCCTGCATCAGCGACGTGATGGTCGCCGCCAGCGCCCGGCCGCCCTCGGAGTCGTACGCGTGGCCGGTCGCCATGAGCAGCGCGCCCAGGTTCGCGTAGCCGATGCCGAGCTGGCGGAACGCGCGGGTCGTCTCGCCGATCGCGGGGGTCGGGAAGTCCGCGAAGCAGATGGAGATGTCCATCGCGGTGATGATCACCTCGACCGACTTGGCGAACAGCTCCGCGTTGAACGAACCGTCGTCCTTGAGGAACTTCATCAGGTTCAGCGACGCGAGGTTGCAGCTGGAGTTGTCCAGGTGCATGTACTCCGAGCACGGGTTGGACGCGGTGATGCGGCCCGACTCCGGCGTGGTGTGCCAGTCGTTGATGGTGCCGTCGTACTGGATGCCCGGGTCGGCGCACTCCCACGCGGCCTGCGCGAGCTTGCGGAACAGGCCCTTCGCGTCGACGTGGTCGATGACCTCGCCGGTCATCCGGGCGCGCAGGCCGAACTGGCCGCCGCTCTCGTAGGCGTGCATGAACTCGTCCGACACGCGGATCGAGTTGTTCGCGTTCTGGTACTGCACGGACACGATGTCCTTGCCGCCCAGGTCCATGTCGAACCCGGCGTCGCGCAGCGCGCGGACCTTGTCCTCCTCGCGCGCCTTGGTCTCGATGAACTCCTCGACGTCGGGGTGGTCCACGTCGAGCACGACCATCTTCGCCGCGCGGCGGGTCGCGCCACCGGACTTGATGGTGCCCGCCGACGCGTCCGCGCCGCGCATGAACGACACCGGGCCGGACGCGGTGCCGCCGGAGGACAGCAGCTCGCGGGACGAGCGGATGCGCGAGAGGTTCAGGCCCGCGCCGGAGCCGCCCTTGAAGATCAGGCCCTCCTCGCGGTACCAGTTCAGGATGGACTCCATCGTGTCGTCGACCGACAGGATGAAGCAGGCGCTGACCTGCTGCGGGGAGGTGGTGCCCACGTTGAACCACACCGGCGAGTTGAAGCTGAACACCTGGTGCAGCAGCATCCAGGTCAGCTCGTGCTCGTAGATCTCGGCGTCCTGCTCGGAGCCGAAGTAGCCGTGCTTGACGCCCGCCTCGACGTAGGTCTTCACCACGCGGTCGATGAGCTGGCGCAGGCTGTGCTCGCGCTGCTGCGTGCCGACCGCGCCCCGGAAGTACTTGCTCGTGACGATGTTCGTCGCGTTGACCGACCAGAAGTCCGGGAACTCGACGCCGCGCTGCTCGAAGTTCACCGAGCCGTCGCGCCAGTTCGTCATCACGACGTCGCGGTGCTCCCAGGTGACCTCGTCGTAGGGGTGCGTGCCCTCCGTGGTGTAGACGCGCTCCACCTTCAGCTTGGCGTTCTTGCTTCCCGCGCCGTTGCGGGTGGCCGTCTTCTTCGAGCCACCGACGGTCTCGGTCATCCGGGGTCCCTCTCGATCACATGGTGTGGGTGTGGAACGACCACGTCCGGGCTCCCCGTCCGAGGCGGTCGCTGTGGTGTTCGCGATGTGCTGTTCGCGGTGTGGTTCTCGGTCGCGGCGGCCGGCGCCGACCAGTCGGGGGACTAGTCGCGCTGGGCGTCGCGGAGATCGGCGATCTCCTTCTCGAAGTCCTCGACGGACGAGAAGGAGCGGTAGACGCTGGCGAAGCGGAGGTAGGCGACCTCGTCCAGCTCGCGCAGGGGGCCGAGGATGGCCAGGCCGACCTCGTGGCTGGGGATCTCGGCGACGCCGCCGGAGCGGATCGACTCCTCCACGCGCTGGGCGAGCTGCTGGAGCGCGTCCTCGTCGACGGGGCGGCCCTGGCACGCCCGGCGCACGCCGACGACGACCTTGTCGCGGCTGAACGGCTCGGTCACGCCGGAGCGCTTGACCACCGCCAGCACGGCCTCCTCGACCGTGGTGAAGCGGCGTCCGCAGGCCGTGCACGACCGGCGGCGGCGGATGACCTGGCCCTCGTCGACCTCGCGGGAATCGACGACACGCGAGTCCGAGTTCCGGCAGAACGGGCATCGCACGGCTGGTCTTCCCCTCCCCTGGGCAGCAGCCATCGCGTCAGCCCCGCTCGTGGGGAAAACCCCAACCTGTGGACTGACTACGACGGTGTAACCACTAGATGTAGGGGTCAACCTATGCCCAAGCCCTACGGGCCTGCAAGTCGGGGGGTGGCGTGTCCCGTCACTCGGACGGCGGAACCTCGGGCGACGCCCCGAAACGCCCGGACCGCGCCACCGGTGGTCGGGTGGCGCGGTCCGGGGAGTGCTCGGGAGGGGTCCGGGCGCGGGTCAGGGGCCGGCCGCGCCGTCCGGGACGACGAGGGCCTGGCCGGGCCTCACCTCGGCGTCGGGGAGCGCGTTCAGCTCCCGGATGCGGGCCGCGACGGCCTCGGGGTCGCTGTCCGGCGCGCTGCGCCCGGCGACGTCGAGGAGGGACTCGCCCACCTGGACGTGCACGACGGCGGTGCGCTCGGGGACGGTGGTCGCGCCGGTCGCGTACAGGTAGAACAGGCTCAGCGCGGCGGCCACGACGGCCGCGACCGCGACGTGGGCGGCGAACCGGAGGGCGGGGTGCCGCCGGGGGCGGACCCCGGGGGCGGCCGGCTCGGGCGGCGCCTCGCGCGCCGCGAGGGGGAGGGGGCGGCCCGCGGGCCGCCGGTCGTCGCGCTCGGGTACCTCGAACCGGCGAAGCACCCGCGGTCCGGGTCGCAGTCCCTCGCCGAGGGCGACATCCTCGACACCGGCGCCGTCGACGAGTTCGAACCCGTTGCGGGTGCCAATGACCACCGCCATGCTGCCCTCCAACGCAGGTCATCCGATCATGATCGAACCTGTGTTCGATCGAACGTCCGTGCGAATGTCTACCACTAAGTGCCGCATAATTGGAAGGACACGCCGACGCTTACTTCGAACAGGTGTTTGATCTGGGCGTCGAACGCGACTACCGTCCACAGTCGAAGATCGACGGATAGCCGGCCTGGGCAATCTGAGCCGGTGAGGAGGAAGCACCGTGGTGCGCAAGACCAACGACGACGCGGGCATCGCCGCAGATGCGCCCTCCGCCCCCCCACCGGCGGACATCGCGGGCAACGCGGGGCTCACCCTGCGGCAGCGCAAGGTGCTCGACGTGATCCGCGACTGGCTGGACCGGTTCGGCTACCCGCCCAGCGTCCGCGAGATCGGCGAGGCGGTGGGCCTGACGAGCACGTCCTCGGTCGCCCACCAGCTGCGGGCGCTGGAGAAGAAGGGTTTCCTGCGGCGGGACCCGAACCGGCCGCGCGCGGTGGGCGTGCTGCCGACGGAGATCGTGACCGGCCTCGACCCGGCGTCCAAGCCGACGCCCGCGTACGTGCCCATGCTGGGCCGCATCGCCGCGGGTGGGCCGATCCTGGCCGAGGAGTCCATCGAGGACGTGTTCCCGCTGCCGCGCGAGATCGTCGGCGAGGGCGAGGTGTTCCTGCTCAAGGTCGTGGGTGACTCGATGGTGGACGCCGCCATCACCGACGGCGACTGGGTCGTGGTGCGCCAGCAGCCGACGGCCGACAACGGCGACGTGGTGGCCGCCATGATCGACGGCGAGGCCACGGTCAAGACGTTCAAGCGCCGGGACGACCACGTGTGGCTGATGCCGCACAACCCGGCCTACCAGCCGATCCTGGGCGACGAGGCGTCGATCCTGGGCAAGGTCGTCGCGGTGCTGCGCCGCCTCTGACGGACCACCGGGGAGGGCTTGGGCGGTTCGCCGCCCGGGCCCTCTTCGGCGTCTCAGGCCCTCCTGCGCGACCGGCGCACGAGGCCGCCGATCAGCACCAGCGCGACCGCGCCACCCCCGATGACCAGCCACGGGGGCGCGTCGTCGGTCGGCGCGGGCGGGGGAGGGGCCGAGGTGTCGAGGGGTGCCGGCGCCTCGGTGGTCGTGGGCGCCGGGGGCACGGCCAGGGCCGTCGCGCCGGCCACCGCGCGCACCGTCGAGGACGCCGCCGCGTTCCCGAACTCCGAGGCCGACAGCAGCGTGCCGTCCGGGGCGAGCGCGATGGCCTCGCCCTGCGGCTCGTCCGGCAGCGGCACGCGCACCGGGTCGCCCTCCAGGGCCTTCGCCAGGTCGCCGTCCGGCACCGGGAACAGGTAGGCGTCGGTGTAGGTCCGCAGCGCCGCCACCCGGCCGTCCGCGCTCGTCGCCGCGCCCGTGACCAGGCGCGACACCACGCGGTTGGCCAGCGGCCCGCCGGGGGTGTCCGTGCCGGCGATCGACACCCGCGCCACCTGCTCCAGCGGGGTCGGCGCGTTCTCGTCCAGCGCGCCCGCGGGCCGGTACACGAGGGCGGACCCGATCGTTTCCTTGGTGACGATGTGCGGAATTCCCGAGCCGTCGATCAACAACGCTTCCGCGTCGTGCTTTCCGTCAGGATACGTGAGTCGGTACAAACGCGCCGAACCGTTCGGGGAAACCGCGTGCAATGCCACGGTCTCGCGCGTCTTGCCGTTGTCGCCGGTGTCCGCCGCCCACAGGGTTCCGTCAGGTGCCAATGCGAGGTCTTCGACGTCGAACGGGTTGATCCGGGTGGTGATCGTCCGGGTGATCGCGCATTCGCGGTCCATCACCTGGACGGCCAGCACACCGTTGTCGCTGTCGTTCACCGCGAACAGCTCGGCACCGCCGGCGGCGAGCCCGGACAGCTC
>NZ_JBPKJK010000190.1:0-15778 GCF_051756985.1 Saccharothrix sabaoui | reverse complement strand
GACGTCGCCGCGTCGGACGCGGTGGGCGTGGTGCTCGCGGGCGAGGGGCCGGTGTTCTGCGCCGGGCACGACTTCGCCGACGTGTCGTCCCGCGACCTGGAGGGCGTGCGCGAGCTGCTGACGCTGTGCACGGACCTCATGCGCACCATCGAGTCGGTGCCGCAGGTCGTGGTCGCCCGCGTGCACGGCCTGGCCACCGCGGCCGGCTGCCAGCTGGTGGCCTCCTGCGACCTGGCCGTGGCGTCCGAGGACGCGGCCTTCGCCCTGCCCGGCGGCAAGGGCGGCTGGTTCTGCCACACCCCGGCCGTGCCGGTGGCCCGCGCGATCGGCCGCAAGCGGCTGATGGAGCTGGCGCTCACCGGCGACCCGGTCGACGCGCGCACCGCCGAGCAGTGGGGCCTGGTCAACCGGGTCGTGCCCGCCGACGGGCTGGACGAGGCCGTGGACGACCTGGTGCGCCGCGCCACCCGCGGCAGCCGGTCGAGCAAGGCGCTCGGCAAGCAGACGATCTACGCCCAGCTCGACCGCCCCGAGGCCGACGCGTACGCGATCGCCGTGGAGGTCATGGCGGCCGCGTCCCAGACGCCGGCGGCGAAGGAGGGCATGTCGTCGTTCCTGGAGAAGCGCCCGGCGGTGTGGACCGACTGACCCCGGCCGCCGGCCGCCGCCCGCGACAGCGGCTTGACGAAGCCCACCGACGCGCCGTCCAGCGCACGTCGGTGAGCACGTCGGCGTTCGCCGGCAGCCCGGCCGACGTCAGCTCCGCGACCTCGTGACCCGCGCCGTCGCCGTTGCCCCGTCGCCGTCGCCGGGGGTGCTCACGGCTGGGCGTGCTCGTGCAGCAGGAGCAGGGTGTAGGCGGCGATCGACTGCGCGTCGGTGATCTCGCCGCGCGCGACCATCGCCTCGAACTCCGCGCGCGGGAACCACGCCGAGCGCATGTCCTGCTCCTCGTGCTCCCGCTCGTGGAAGCCCTCGACCAGCTCGGTCGCCAGGAACACCCGCCCGCGCTGGCTCGACATGCCCGGCGCCACGTCCAGCAGCCCCAGCTGCACCAGCCGGCCCGCGCGCAGCCCCGTCTCCTCGCGCAGCTCGCGCGCGGCCAGCTCCAGCGGGTCGAGGTCGGCGCGCTCCGGCGCCGTGCCCTGCGGGAACTCCCAGCGCCGCATCCCCAGCGGGTACCGGTACTGCTCGACCAGCCGGAGCCGTTCGCCGTCCATGGGGATCACCAACGCGAAGTCGGGTTTGTCCACCACGCCGTAGATCCCGGTCGTCCCGTCGGCGCGCCCGATCGCGTCCTCCCGGACCACCATCCACTGGTTCGCGTACACCTCACGCGATCCGAGGGTCTCCACGATCACTCTCCCTGTGCCTCTGCCTGTGCCTGTCCCGAGCGCGAACGACGACGCCCGCGGGCGAAGTACACCACCCGCCCGACCGCCGCCCGCGCCCGCCGACCCGGGCGGGCGCCCGCGGCACGGGGGCGCGGCGGGGACACGTCGGGCGACGGTACCTGTCGGTGCCCCGGCGCACGCACCCCGTAGCCTGTCGGCCGTGCGCCTCGTCATCGCTCGCTGCCAGGTCGACTACGTCGGACGCCTCACCGCCCATCTGCCGATGGCCCAGAGGCTGCTGCTGATCAAGGCGGACGGGTCCGTGTCGATCCACTCCGACGACCGCGCGTACAAGCCGCTGAACTGGATGAGCCCGCCGTGCTGGCTCATCGAGGACCCGGACATGTGGGTGGTGCAGAACAAGGCGGGGGAGAAGCTGATCATCACCCTGGCCGAGGTCCTGCACGACTCGAAGCACGAGCTGGGCCCCGAGCCGGGCCTGGTGAAGGACGGCGTCGAGTCGGACCTCCAGAAGCTGCTGGCCGAGCACGTCACCACCCTCGGCGAGGGCTGGACCCTGGTCCGCCGCGAGTTCCCCACGCCGATCGGCCCGGTCGACCTGATGTGCCGCGACGCCACCGGCACGTCCGTGGCGGTCGAGATCAAGCGCCGCGGCGAGATCGACGGCGTCGAACAGCTCACCCGCTACCTCGAACTCCTCAACCGCGACCCGCTCCTCGCCCCGGTCCGCGGCGTGTTCGCGGCGCAGCAGATCAAGCCCCAGGCGCGCACCCTCGCCGAGGACCGCGGCATCCGCTGCGTGGTCCTGGACTACGACGCGCTCCGCGGCATCGAATCCGACGAGTTCCGCCTGTTCTGACCCGCGTTCGGCGGTCCCCGGCGCCCCGTTGGGGCGCGTGGCGAGGCGTTGCCCGCGACCCGCGCCGACGTCCCCGTTCGAGCGCCCGGGGAACGAGCGTGCGACGACGAAGACCCGCCCCGCCCGTGCTGCCCCCCGCCCCGGCGCTCATGGCGGTGTGCGCGCCCACGGCGTGCGCGGACACGCCGTTCGTCCTCATGCGACAGCTCCCACCGGGCGATATGTCCCGTTCTTCCGGGTCGTGCACCCTCGTGCACCCGGAGGTTTAGACCTGGGTAGTTCAAACCGGCGAACCGCGGCCAAGTGCACTACGGTCAGCGTGATCGCTGTGGAGTAGTGTTCGTTGATGTTTGAGGTTGTTGGATCGGGGAGGTGGGCGAGGGTGCCCGTGCTCGCGCAGGCGGACCTGCGGCTTGACGCCGGACCGCTGGACTACACGCTGTTGGCGGTCTACTTCGTGTTCGTGCTCGGCATCGGCTTCCTGGCCCGCAGGTCGGTGTCGTCGAGCCTGGACTTCCTGCTCTCCGGCCGGTCGCTCCCCGCGTGGGTGACGGGCCTGGCGTTCATCTCGGCCAACCTCGGCGCGATCGAGCTGCTCGGCATGGCGGCCAACGGCGCGCAGTACGGCATGGCCACGATGCACTACTACTGGATCGGCGCGATCCCGGCCATGGTGTTCCTGGGCATCGTGATGATGCCCTTCTACTACGGCTCGAAGGTCCGCAGCGTCCCCGAGTTCCTCCGCCGCCGCTTCGGCAAGGGCGCCCACCTGGTCAACGCGCTCAGCTTCGCCGCGGCCCAGGTGCTGATCGCCGGCGTAAACCTCTACGCGCTGGCGTTCCTGCTGAACCTGCTGCTCGGCTGGCCGATCCCGTTCTCGGTGGTCGCCGCCGCGCTGATCGTCCTCGCCTACACCACCCTCGGCGGCCTGTCCGCGGCGATCTACAACGAGGTCCTCCAGTTCTTCGTCATCGTCGCCGCGCTGCTGCCGCTCACCATCGTGGGCCTGCACAAGGTCGGCGGCTGGGACGGCCTGGTCGAGAAGGTCACCGCCGGCCCCGGCGGTCCGGAGAACCTGTCGTCGTGGCCCGCCACCGAGCTGACCGGCATCGAGAACCCGGTGCTCAGCGTCATCGGCATCGTGTTCGGCCTGGGCTTCGTGCTGTCGTTCGGCTACTGGACGACGAACTTCGCCGAGGTGCAGCGCGCGCTGTCCGCGAAGTCCATGTCCGCGGCCCGGCGCACGCCCATCATCGGCGCGTACCCCAAGGTGCTCATCCCGTTCGTCATCATCATCCCGGGCATCATCGCCGCGCTGGTCGTGCCGGAGCTGGCGGAGCTCAAGGCGGGCGGCGACGGCGGCGGCATCGCCTACAACAACGCGCTGCCCGCGCTGATCGAGGAGCTGCTGCCCAACGGCATGCTCGGCATCGCGATCACGGGTCTGCTGGCGTCGTTCATGGCCGGTGTCGCGGCGAACGTGTCCAGCTTCAACACGGTCTTCACGTACGACCTGTGGCAGGACTACGTCAAGAAGGACCGGCCCGACGAGTACTACCTGCGCATCGGCCGCCTGGCCACGATCGGCGGCACGGTCATCGCCATCGGCACGGCGTTCCTGGCCGCCGGCTACGGCAACATCATGGACTACATCCAGGCGCTGTTCTCGTTCTTCAACGCGCCGCTGTTCGCGACGTTCATCCTGGGCATGTTCTGGAAGCGGATGTCGGCGGCGGCGGGCTGGTCGGGCCTGGTCGCGGGCACGCTCGCCGCGGTGGCGGTCTTCGTGCTCGCCGAGACCGGCGTGCTCGACCTGCCGGGCCAGGGCGCGAGCTTCCTGGGCGCGGGCGTCGCGTTCGTGGTGGACATCGCGGTCAGCGTCGCGGTCACGCTGTTCACCCGGCCGGTGCCGGAGGAGCGGTTGCGCGGGCTGGTCTACAGCCTGACGCCCAAGGAGGACCGCAAGCACTCGACCACCGGTGAGGACGCGGGCTGGTACCGCTCGCCCGCCGTGCTCGGCGCGGGCGTCCTGGTCATCACCGTCGTGCTCAACATCGTCTTCGCCTGAGGGAGGTCGTCATGGCGGCGCACAAGGCAGGTCTCTTCGACCTCCGGCTGGTGATCGCGGTGCTCTTCGCGATCTACGGAGTGGTCCTGGTGGTGGTCGGACTCGGCTTCACCGACGAGTCCGACCTCGCCAAGGCGGACGGGCTCAACATCAACCTGTGGTCGGGTGTCGGCATGGTCGTCGTGGCGGCGCTCTTCGCCGCCTGGGCGACCCTGCGGCCCGTCGTCGTGCCGGACGAGCCCGCGGGCGAGGGCTCGGCCGAGGGGGCTCAGCGCCGGGGGTAGAGCGGGTTGAACGCCTCGACCGTCCAGGTGTCGAACCGGCGGAGGGCGCGTCGGACGCGGTGGCGCATTCGGTGCTCCTTTCGTTGGTCGCACCAGGGTCAGCGCCCCGGCTCTCTGAATCGTTCCCGAAGGCTCCCGTGAGGCCGAACACAGGGTTCCCGCCACGAATGGGGGAACCGGTCGCTACCGTGCACCTCGTGAAGCGTCCCGTCGTCGTCCTGAGCGCGGTCCTCAGCGCGGTCGTCCTGGTCGCCGGCTGCGCCGGGACGGACCTGGCGAAGCAGCGGTTCCCCCGTACGACCATCCCGGCGAACGCGGAGAACGTCGCCGACCCGACCGGTACCAGCCAGGCGTCGCCCACCGGCCAGGGCCAGCCGGTCGACGCGGCCTTCGCGCCGGACAGGCTGCGGCTCACCGACCCGTGCGAGCTGCTCGACGAGGACGTGCTCAAGGGCCTGGGCACGCCCGGCGACCGGTCGCGCAGCGGCTACAGCCGGTGCTCGAACTTCATGACCGACAAGGCGGGCAAGGACCTCGCGGTCACCGTCGAGCTGGGGCAGACGATGACCTCCGAGGTCAAGAACGCCGACAAGCAGCTCGCCGGCCTGCGCAGCTTCGAGCAGACGCTGGACAACAGCGCGTGCTTCGTCTCGGTGATCACCCAGGAGAAGCCGGGCCTGGGCATCACCGTGCAGATCGGCTACAAGGACGGCGACGCGTGCGCGCCGGGGCGCACCGTGGCCGAGTCCGTGGTGGCGCAGGTCCGGGACCGCGAGGGCGTCATCACGCCCGCCAAGGGGTCGCTGATCACGCTCGACCCGTGCGCGCTGCCGGACGCCGCCGCGGTGGAGGCGGCCGTGGGCACCGGTCACCGCGTGTACCCGTACGGGCTGCACAACTGCGCGTGGGTCGGCGACGGCCCCGAGCTGACGGTGGACTTCCGGCAGACCTACGTCCCCGCCGACCGCGAGTTCGACGAGGGGCAGACCGAGGTCGACCTGGGCGGCGGCGTCAAGGGGTACCAGAAGTCCAGCTCCACGGCGTTCCCCTCGTGCGAGGTGAAGTGGGTGCAGCGGGAGACGGGCGACGACGAGGGCGAGGTCGTCGAGGTGAAGTCGGCCGGCCCGGAGGACGCGGAGTTCGACCGCTGCGCCACCGCTGTCGCCTTCGCCAAGACCCTGCTGGTCAAGATCCCGAAGGGCTGAACGGGGGCTGACATCACGGCCAGTTACCCGTTACTGTTCGGTAACACCCCGCGCACCACCCTGGAGGGCCCGATGACGCAGCTCGCTCCGACCACCAGCGCGCGGGCCGACGACGAGCAGAAGCGGTTCGCCTCCCTGGACCCGCGCACCGGCGAGGTCGTCGCGCACCACCCCATCGCCTCCGAGGCCGACGTGCGCGAGGCCGTGCGGGCCGCCCGCGACGCGGCGGTGTTCTGGGCCGGCCTCGGCTTCGACGGCCGCCGCGCCCGGCTCGACGCGTGGCGGAAGCTCCTGGTCAAGCGCCTCGACGAGTTCCAGCAGCTGATCAGCGCGGAGACCGGCAAGTCCGCCGACGACGCCCGCACCGAGCTGGCGCTGGTCATCGAGCACCTGCACTGGGCGGGCAAGCACGCGGCGAAGGTGCTCGGCAAGCGCAAGGTGCCCTCCGGCCTGCTCATGTACAACTTCGCGGCCAGCCTGGAGTACCGGCCGCTCGGCGTGGTCGGCGTCATCGGGCCGTGGAACTACCCGGCGCTCACGCCCGTGGGCTCGATCGGCTACGCGCTGGCCGCCGGCAACGCCGTGGTGTTCAAGCCCTCCGAGTTCACCCCCGGCGTCGGGGTGTTCATCGCCGACACGTTCGCCCAGGTCGTCCCCGAGTACCCGGTGCTGCAGGCGGTGACCGGGTTCGGCGAGACCGGCGCGGCGCTGTGCGCGTCCGGTGTGGACAAGATCGCGTTCACCGGCTCCACGGCCACCGGCAAGAAGGTCATGGCCGCGTGCGCGACGACCCTCACGCCGGTGCTGCTGGAGTGCGGCGGCAAGGACCCGCTGATCGTGGCCGAGGACGCGGACGTGAAGGCCGCCGCGGAGGCCGCCGTGTGGGGCGGGATCTTCAACGCGGGCCAGACGTGCGCGGGCGTCGAGGTGGCGCTGGTCGCGGACGCCGTCTACGACGAGTTCGTCGCCCTGGTCACCGCGAAGGCCGCGAAGCTGCGCCCCGGCGGCGAGCCCGACGCGGACTTCGGGCCGATCACCATGCCCAAGCAGGTCGAGGTCATCCAGTCGCACGTCGCCGACGCCCTGGAGCGCGGCGCGCGGGCCGTCGTCGGCGGGCTGGAGTCGATCCGGCCGCCGTACGTGGAACCCGTCGTGCTGGTGGACGTGCCCGACGACGCGAAGGCCGCGACCGACGAGACGTTCGGCCCCACCCTGGTGGTGACCCGGGTCGCCGACGCCGACGAGGCCGTGCGCCGCGCCAACGCCCACCAGTACGGGCTCGGCGCGTCGGTGTTCTCCCGCAACCGCGGCGAGGAGCTGGCCGACCGGCTGCGCTGCGGCATGGTGTCGGTGAACTCGGTGCTCGCGTACGCGTCGGTGGGCGCGCTGCCGTTCGGCGGGGTCGGCGACTCCGGGTTCGGCCGCATCCACGGCGAGGACGGCCTGCGCGAGTTCACGTTCGCGCACTCCGTGGCGCGCAAGCGGTTCTCGGCGCTGCTCAACCCCATGACCTACGAGCGCGGCTCCCGGACCGTCCGCCACGTGCTGCGGATGGTCCGGTTCCTGCACGGCCGCTGAGCGGCCCGGACCGTCAGTCCAGGCAGAACTCGTTGCCCTCGGGGTCGGCCAGCACGAGGTGGCCGGCGCCGAGCGGCGGGGCGGGTTCGTGGCGCGAGAGGCGGGTGGCGCCGAGGGCGACGAGCCGTTCGGCCTCCGCCTCCAGGGCCGCCATCCGCTCGTCGCCGCGCAGCCCGGGCGCGGCCCGCACGTCGAGGTGCGCGCGGTTCTTGCCCGGCTTGCCCTCCGGCACCCGCTGGAAGTACAGCCGCGGCCCGGAGCCGTCCGGGTCAACCGCGGCCGAGGCGTCGTTGCGCCGCTCCGGAGGCACGCCCATCGCCGCGAGGGCCTGGTCCCACGACGCGAAGCCCGGGGGCGGGTCCTGCACCCGGTAGCCGAGGGCCTCGGCCCAGAACGCGGCGAGCGCGGCCGGGTCGGCGCAGTCGAAGGTGAACTGGACGTCGCGGGCCATGTCAGCTCGCCTCCTGGTGGATCGGGTGGATCGGGTGGGTCACGCCGCCATCCTCGCGCGAATAGCGGACGGTCACCGTCCTCGATGCCGTCGGTCGGCGCCCGGAGCGGGGAGTGGGGTAGGAATGGGTGATCAGCGTCGATCGGGAGGTCACCGCCGTGAAGAAGATCATCAACGATCCGGCGACCGTCGTGGCGGACGCGCTGCGCGGGATGGCCCTCGCGCACGCGGACCTGCTCGACGTCTCGTACGACCCGGCGGTGGTCGTGCGGGCCGACGCGCCCGTGCCGGGCAAGGTCGCCCTGGTGTCCGGCGGCGGGTCGGGGCACGAGCCGCTGCACGCCGGGTTCGTCGGGCGCGGGATGCTCGACGCGGCGTGCCCCGGCGCGGTGTTCACCTCGCCCACGCCCGACCAGGTCGCGGCGGCCGTGGCGCGCACCGACGGCGGCGCGGGCGCGCTGCTCGTGGTCAAGAACTACACCGGTGACGTGCTGAACTTCGAGACCGCCGCCGAGCTGGCCGCGGCCGACGGCGTGGACGTGCGCACGGTCGTGGTCGACGACGACGTGGCGGTCAAGGACTCGCTCTACACGGCCGGGCGGCGCGGCGTCGGCGGCACCGTGCTGCTGGAGAAGCTCGTCGGGGCCGCCGCCGAGCGCGGGACGGACCTCGACGGCTGCGAGGCGCTGGCGCGGCGGGTCGTGGCGAACGTCCGCTCGATGGGGCTCGCGCTGACCGCGTGCACCGTGCCGCACGCGGGCGAGCCGTCGTTCACCCTCGCCGACGACGAGATGGAGCTGGGCATCGGCATCCACGGCGAGCCGGGGCGCCACCGCGTGCCGGTGGGTCCCGCCGACGACCTGGTGCCCGCCCTGCTCGACCCGGTCCTGGAGGACCTGCCGTTCGGCGCCGGCGACCGGGTGCTGCTGTTCACCAACTCGATGGGCGGGACGCCGCTGATGGAGCTGTACCTGGCGCACGGCATCGCGGAGCGGCTGCTCGCGGAACGGGGGATCGCGGTGGAACGACGGCTCGTCGGCCCGTACGTCACCAGCCTGGAGATGCAGGGCGTGTCGCTGACCCTGCTGAAGCTCGACGACGAGATGGTCGAGCTGTGGGACGCGCCCGTGCACACCCCGGCGCTGCGGTGGGGTGCCTGATGGCGTGCGCGGCGGAGGACGTGGCGCGGGCGCTGCGGGCGGTGGCGGCCGTGGTGCGGGAGCACCGCGAGGAGCTGGTCCGGCTCGACCGCGAGATCGGCGACGGCGACCACGGCGAGAACCTGGCCCGCGGCTTCACCGCGCTGGTGTCCAAGTTGGACGGTGAGGTGCCCTCCTCGCCCGGCGGCGTGCTGCGGCTCGTGGCGACGACGTTGATCTCCACCGTCGGCGGTGCCGCCGGCCCGCTGTACGGCACGGCGTTCCTGCGCGCGGCCACCTCGGTCGGCGACGTGGCGACGCTCGACGGGGCGGCGGTGGCGCGGGCCGTGCAGGCCGCGCTGGAGGGCGTGGTGGCGCGCGGCAAGGCGGCCGTGGGCGACAAGACGATGGTCGACGCCCTGACCCCGGCGGTGGTGGCCGCCGAGGCGACGGCGGCGTCCGGTGGCGACGCGGCGGCCGTCCTGACGGCGGCGGCGGACGCGGCCGAGGAGGGCGCGACCTCCACCACGCCGCTGGTGGCGCGCAAGGGGCGGGCCTCCTACCTGGGGGAACGCAGCGCGGGTCACCTCGACCCGGGCGCCCGTTCGACGGCGTTGATCCTGCGCGCGCTCGCCGGGCGGGCCGCGCGGTGACCGCGTCCGGTGGTGGGCCGTCGGTGACGGCCGTGGACTGCTCCGCGCGCCGCGTGGGCGGCGCCGCGAACCTGGAGGCGTCGTGATCGGGTTGGTCGTCGTGTCGCACAGCCGGCGCTTGGCGGAGGGCGTCGCCGAGCTGGCCGGGCAGATGGCCCCGTCGGTGACCATCGCGGCGGTCGGCGGTGACGGCGCGGGCGGGCTCGGGACCGACTTCGTCGCGGTCACCGAGGCCGTCGCGGGCGCGGACTCCGGTGACGGCGTCGTCGTGCTGTTCGACCTGGGCAGCGCGCGGATGGTCGCCGAGATGGCCGCCGAGGAGGCCGGGGTGACCGTGCTCGTGGTCGACGCGCCGCTGGTCGAGGGCGCGGTGGCGGCGGCGGTGCGGGCGCAGGGCGGCGCCGGGCTGGAGGAGGTGGCGGCGGCCGCGTCGTCGGCCCTCGTGCCCGAGGACGTCCCCGCCGCGGCCGGCGCCGAGGTCGTGCGGACCTCGGTCGTGCTGACCGACGAGATGGGCATGCACGCCCGGCCCGCGGCGCTGCTGGTGCAGGCGCTCACCGCGCTGGACGCCCTGGTGGTGGTGCGGTTCGGCGCCGCCGAGGCCGACGCCAAGAGCGTGCTGGCGTTGATGGGGCTGGGCATCCCGGGCGGTGCGGAGGTCCGGGTCGAGGCGTCCGGACCGGACGCGGCGGAGGCCGTGCGCAGGGTCGAGGACCTGGTCGCGAGGGGGTTCGCGGGGTGAGGTCCCCGGCCTTCCGCTGAACCGGTCACTTGCTCGATACCGATGGTGAAGCTCACGCGAACGACGCGTGACGACCGTGGCACAGTGGCCACAAGTTACCGTCTGGTAGCCACTCCGGTGAGTGGGAGGTACGCAGTGACGCGCCAGTTCAGCACGGTCGGGATCGTCGGCCTGGGCACCATGGGCGCGGGCATCGCCGAGGTGCTCGCCCGCACCGGGCTCACCGTCGTCGCGGTCGACGTGGACGAGGACGGCCTCGCCCGCGGCCGGGGCCACCTGGACCACTCCACCGGGCGCGCCGTGGCGCGCGGCAAGCTCACCGAGGACGAGCGCGCCGAACTGCTGGGCCGCATCTCGTACGCCACCTCGCTGGACGCCCTCGCGGACGCCGACCTCGTCGTCGAGGCCGTGCCGGAGCGCATGGAGCTCAAGGCCGGGGTGTTCACCGCGCTCGACCGGATCTGCCGCCCCGACGCGGTCTTCGCGTCCAACACGTCCTCACTGTCGATCACCGAGATCGGTGTCCACACCGGACGGCCGGGCAAGGTCGTCGGCCTGCACTTCTTCAACCCCACGCCGGTGCTCAAGCTCGTCGAGGTGGTGCGCACCGTCGTCACCGAGCCGGACGTGGTGACCGACGTCGTCGCGTTCGCCGAGTCGCTGGGCAAGACCCCGGTCGTGATCGGCGACCGCGCCGGGTTCATCGCCAACGCGCTGCTGTTCGGCTACCTCAACCACGCCGTGCGCATGTACGAGTCCCGCTACGCGACGAGGGAGGACCTCGACGCGGCCATGCGGCACGGCTGCGGCTACCCCATGGGCCCGCTGGCGCTGCTCGACCTGATCGGGCTGGACACCGCCTACGAGATCCTGGACACGATGTACCACCAGTCGCGCAACCGGCTGCACGCCCCGGCGCCGCTGCTCAAGCAGATGATCACCGCGGGCCTGCTGGGCCGCAAGAGCGGGCGCGGCTTCTACACCTACGACGGCCCGGACTCGCCGGTCGTCGTGCCGGACGTGCACACGCCCGTCGCCACCGCCGACGCCACGCCGTCGCGCGAGGTGCGGCGGGTCGGCGTGATCGGCACCGGCACCATGGCCACCGGCATCGTCGAGGTGTTCGCCAAGCGCGGGTACGACGTGGTGCTGCGGGCGCGGTCGCGGGACAAGGCGTCGGCGGCGGTCGGGGCGGTGCGCAAGTCGCTGGAGAAGGCGGTGTCGCGCGGCAAGCTGTCCGGGGCCGACCGGGACGCCGCGCTCGCCCGCGTCACGCCCGTCGTGGAGTTCGTCGACCTCGCCGACTGCGACCTGGTGGTCGAGGCCGTCGCCGAGGAGCTGTCGGTCAAGAAGGACGTGTTCGCGGCGCTGGACGAGGTGTGCAAGCCGGGCGCGGTGCTCGCGACCACCACGTCGTCCCTGCCGGTCATCGAGTGCGCGGCGGCCACCTCGCGGCCCGGCGACGTCGTCGGCCTGCACTTCTTCAACCCGGCGCAGGTGATGAAGCTCGTCGAGGTCGTGGAGACCATCTCCACCTCGGCCGACGTCGTCGCCACCGCCCGCCGCGTGTGCCTCGACCTCGGCAAGGTGCCGGTGCACTGCGGCGACCGGGCCGGGTTCATCGTCAACGCCCTGCTGTTCCCGTACCTCAACGACGCGGTGAAGATGCTGGAGGCCCACTACGCCTCCGCCGACGACATCGACGAGGCCATGAAGGTCGGCTGCTCCCTGCCCATGGGGCCGTTCGCGCTGCTCGACGTGGTCGGCCTGGACGTGTCGCTCGCCATCGAGCGCACCCTCTACCTGGAGTTCCGCGAGGCCGGGTTCGCCCCCGCGCCGCTGCTGGAGCACCTCGTGAAGGCAGGTCGCCTGGGCCGGAAGACGGGGAAGGGTTTTCGCGATTACGCGGCCTGAGTGCGTGTCCGGTCCCGGCGTTTGGCATCGTGGGCACCATGCGGCGTGTGGTGATCTCGCTCCTGGTGGCGGTGCTCGGCCTGACGGGCGCCTGTGCGTACACGGTCAACGGCACCCCGGTCGCGGAACAGGTGCTCGACGTCGACCCGCCCTTCACCTCGGGGTCGGAGCCCACACCGACGGACGAGGACGACCCGTCGTCCACGTCCGACCCCGACGCGGGCCAGGTCGGTGACATCTGCGCGCTGATCAGCTGGAAGGACCTGCCCTACGAGGTCGAGGACAAGAACGCCGAGCCGACCGAGACCGGCTACGACACGACGTTCGACCAGTCGTGCAAGTGGCAGACGTCCGTCGGCTCGCTCGACGTCGGCGTCACGCTCCGCTTCCGCGAGGGCAAGACCATCACGCTGGAGCAGAGCAACGGCGAGTTCGAGGTCGGCGACCGCAAGGTCACCTACTTCGACCGGACCACGGACACCACCGTCCAGCCGTCGTGCGTGCTGGTGATGGACTACGCGGGCGGCGGCATCGGCATCATCGTGATCGACGGCACCGCCCGCTTCGGCGGCATCTGCGACCAGGGCAGGAAGGTCGCCGAGGTGCTGCTGGAGAAGGAGCCCGCCGGCTGAGCCGGGCCCCGGCCCCGGTCAGCCGCAGCAACCGCCGCCGCAGCAGCCCCCGCCGCCACCACCACCGGCGGGGGTGGCGGCCTTGCCGGCCAGCCCCACCACGGACAGCAGCTTCACGGTGTCGTCGTGGCCGTGCGGGCACGGCGCGGGCGCGTCGGAGTCGCTCATCGAGCGCTTCACGTCGAAGGTGGACCCGCACGCCTTGCAGCGGAACTCGTAGGTGGGCACGTCGCCCATTCTCCCCGCCGACCCGGCGGCGGCACCAGCGAGGGCACCCCGACGGCGGACAGCAGCCCTGCGGATCACCGATGGCGACGCGACCACCGCCCGGCCACGCGCTCATCCCGCAGACCACAGACCGCGAACCGCAGACCACAGACCGCAGACCGCGAACCGCGAACCGTGGGCGATCGGCGTCCGGCGGGCGGATAACCTGGTCCCTCGTGCCCCGCCGCAACCGCCCGCAGCGCCCCCAGCAACCGTCACCCGTCGGTGGCCACGGGTGGGCGCGCGCGGAGAGCGGACCGGACGGCGAGTGGGTGGTCCGGTCCGTCCCGGGCGCCGCGACCACCAAGACCTACCGCTGCCCCGGCTGCGACCACGAGATCCGGCCCGGCACCCCGCACGTCGTCGCCTGGCCGGCCGCCGACCACGGCTCGATCGAGGACCGGCGGCACTGGCACCAGGGCTGCTGGACGGCACGAGGGCGTCGGGGACCCACGGCGCGTCGGTGGTGAGAGCGCTCTCGCGGAAGGGCGTGTCTGACCCGCCGCGTGCGGACCCCGCTCGGGCTGCGGGCTGCGGGCTCGGAGCTGCGGGATCGGGCTGCGGCGTGGATGGTGGCGGATCGGAGGGCGGACCGTGGAGCGGGAGGGAGCAGGCGTGAGCGAGGTGCCCATCACGGGCAGCACCGTGCTGCCCGCGCGGCGCGAGGCGGTGGTGCTGCGGACCGAGGACGGGTTGTCGCTGGTCGGCGAGCTGTCCCTGCCCGCCGCACGCGAACCCCGGGCCACGCTGGTGCTGCTGCACCCCCTGCCGACGCACGGCGGGATGATGGACTCCCACCTGCTGCGCAAGGCCGCGTGGCGGCTGCCCGCCCTGGCCGACCTCGCGGTGCTGCGGTTCAACACGCGCGGGACGGCCAGTGAGGCCGGGCGCAGCGAGGGCGCGTTCGACCACGCCGTGGGCGAGCGGCTGGACGTCGCCGCCGCACTGGCGTTCACGGCCGAGCGCGACCTGTCCGCCGTCTGGCTGGTCGGCTGGTCGTTCGGCACCGACCTCGCCCTGATGCACGGGTGCGACCCGCGCGTCCAGGGCGCGGTGCTGATCTCCCCGCCCCTGCGGTGGAGCGAGGAGGAGCACCTGCGCGTGTGGTCGCGCTCGGGCAAGCCGGTGGTGTGCCTCGTGCCCGAGCACGACACCTTCCTGCCCCCGGAACCGGCCAGGCGGCGGTTCGGCGCGGGCATCCCGACCGCGGACGTGATCGACTTCCCCGGGGCCGGGCACCTCATGGTCGGGCAGTCCGACGAGGTGCTCGACGCGATCGTCGCCGCGGCCGTGCCCGAGGTGCCCACGCCGTTGCCGCGCACCTGGTCCGGCCCTCACGAGCGGCGTCAGGTGGCCATCGTGACCTCCTGACGCCGCCAGACCAGCACCGGCCCCTCGACGGTCCTGCTGTCGCCCACGTGCGCGAAGCCCAGCTTCTCCGCGACGCGCTGGGAGGGCGTGTTGTCGGGGTCGGTAATGATCACCACCGGACGGTCCGGCCGGGCCAGGGCGGCCCACTCGACGGCCGCGCGCGCCATCTCGGGGGCGTAGCCCCGGCCCCAGTGCCGGGGGCGGAACCGGTAGAACAGGTTGAGCGCCGGTTCCCCGTCCAGCTCGTGGTGGCGCAGCCCGCCGAAGCCGATGACCTCCCCGGTCTCCGGCAGCTCCACCGCCCAGTACCCGATGCCGTCGCGCGCCCAGTGGGCCTGCCACTCCACCAGCATCGCCGCCGCCTGCTCGGCGGACGGCGGGCCGGGTGGGTTGAAGCGGTTCGTCCCCGGATCGGACAGCACGGTGATCGCGGAGCGCACGTCGCCCGGCCCGACGCGCCTGAGCAGGAGGCGGTCGGTGCGGATCGGGTCCGGGTTCGAGGTCATGGTCGCGACGCTATCGACGGGGACCGACAATCCGGGGTGTGGATTCCTTGCCCTTGGTGCTGCTGCACGCGTTCCCGCTCGACTCGCGGATGTGGGACGGGGTGCGTGACCAGCTGAAACCCGTCACGATCGACCAGCGCGGCGGTGATCGTTCACCCGATCTGGTGGTCATCGCGGAGGACGTGCTGGCCGAGCTGGACCGGCTGGGCGTCGAGCGCGCCGTGGTCGGCGGCTGCTCCATGGGCGGCTACGTGGCGATGGCCCTGCTGCGGCGCGCGCCCGAGCGGGTCGCCGGGCTCGTGCTGGCCGACACGCGGTCCGGCGCGGACACCGACGAGGCCAGGGCGAACCGGCTGGCGATGGCCGCGCGGGTGGAGGCCGAGGGCGTCGGCTGGGTGCCGGACGCGGTGCTCCCCGGGCTGCTCGGGCCCGAGCCGGACGACGCCGTGGTCGACCGCCTGCGTGAAGCGGTCCTGGGCCGTGACCCGGCCGAGGTGGTGTGGGCGCAGCGGGCGATGGCCGCGCGACCGGACTCGACGCGGCTGCTCGCGGACGTCGACGTGCCGGCGTTGGTGCTGGTCGGGGAGCACGACCGGCTCACGCCGCCCGAGTCGGCCCGGGAGATGGCGGCGGTGCTGCGGCGGGCGGAGCTGGTGGAGCTGCCCGGCGTGGGCCACCTGTCGCCGGTGGAGGACCCGGCGGCGTTCGCGGCGGCGGTGGTGGCCTGGCGGCAGCGCGTGGACCTGTGACGAGC
>NZ_JBPKJK010000189.1:0-15928 GCF_051756985.1 Saccharothrix sabaoui | reverse complement strand
CTGCTGCACTTCCCCGATCACGGGCGGTGCGACGAGCCGGTCGTCGCCGAACACGTCGTTCGTCTCGACCAGGTAGTCGGCCGCCTTGTGCTCGATGTCGTCCTCGCCGTTGGCGCCCTGACCGCCGGCCACGCCGCCGCCCGCACCGGGACCGCGACCGGCCGCGCCGGGAGCACCGGGCGCGCCGGGGCGACCGCCGGCCGGGCCGCCGGGACCACCGGGGCCGAAGCCGCCGGGGCCGGGCATGCCGGGACCGCCGGGACGTCCGGCCGCGTGGGGACCGCCGGGGCCGAAGCCGCCGGGACCGCCCGGGCCACCGGGCACACCGCCGGGCATCCCACCGGGACCGCCGGGCATCCCGCGGAACTGGCCGGGGCCGGTCGGCACGCCGGGGCGCTGACCACCGGGGCCACCAGGACCACCGGGCACACCGGGACCGGGCAGGCCGGGACGACCGCCCGTGGGCGGCAGGCCGGGCTTGACGCCGGGACCGCCGGGGAGACCGGGTCCCCTGGGCGGGAGCGGGAGGCCGCCGCCCGGGGGCCTCGGCGGGGTCCAGCCGGGCGGGAACGGGCCGACGACGGGCGGCTTCACGCCCGGCGGCGGCGGGGGCGGCAGCGACGGCGGGGGCGTCGGGGTGGGGGGCGGCGTCGCCCAGGACGGGTTCGTGGTGCCGCCCGTGGGCGGCTGACCCGGGACCTGGGTGACCGGCGCGACCTGCGTGCCGGTCGACGGCGGCGCCCACGACGCGTGCGTGGTGCCGCCCTCACCGGGGGGCGTCCACGTCGGCGTGCTGGTGTAGCCCGCGCTGGTGCTGTTGAACTGGCCCACCCCGGCCGGCGGCGGCGTGTCGACGACGACCTTCGGCGGCGGCACGAACTCGCCCAGCGTGCTGCTGTTCCACTCGCTGCTGGACTGGTAGTTGTTCATCACCTCGACGGCCTTGGCCTCGGCGTTGTCCTGCGCCGCTTCCTGCCGCTCGTGGTCTTCCTGCTGCTGGATGACGTGCATCATCCCGAACGGACCGGCCAGCGCGCCGAGGACCTTGTCCCCGGTGGACGGCGCCTCGGTGGTCACCGGGACGGGTTCCGGCATCTCCTTGCGGGCGTCCGCGATGTACTCGCCCTGGAGCTGCGCGGACGTCTTCATGACGTCGGAGCCGCGCTGCGCGTCGGTCGCCCACTCGCCCAGCGGCGACAGGGCGGCCCGGGTCTCGGTGGCGCTGGAACCCTCCCAGCTCGCGCCGAGCCTCTCCAGGCCCTGGTGGATCGAGGTGTCGATCTCGCCCAACGCCTCGGAAAGCGCCTTCCACTTGTCCTCGATCGGACGGGAGGCGGCGACGCCGGGACCTGAGTTGATCATGTCGTACAGCTCGGGGTGCGCGTATCCGCGCCAGCGGTGGTCACCCATCGTGCTCGCCTTCCCGGGGTGCGTCGGTCATGGTGTTCACTGGTTCTCGACGCGTCCCCAGGACGCGGTGTTGTCGCCCTCGACGCGGCGGTAGTCGGCCTCGATCGCGGTCAGCTGCTCCACGACGCCCTGGAGCTGGTCGCGGTAGGCGAGGATCGCGGTCAGGGCGGCCGAGTCACCCGCCTCGAAGGTGTCCTGGTTGAACTTCTCCGCGGTCTCCCGGCTCACCGGGTCACCCGCCCAGCGCCGGGCGTGCAGCGCGGGCTTGGCGTCCCGCAGCTGCGCTTCGAGGCGGTCCAGGGCATCGGTGAAGACCTTGCGGGCCTCGGGGATCGCCGAGGGCTGGATGCTCAGCTTCTGCTGCGTCCCGCTGTAGTCCGGGAGCGACTGCGTCGACCCCCCGCCACCACCATCCGCGATGAACACGACTCACCCTCCTCAGTACGTGCGCACACCCCACCGTGCGCAAGTGGGACGACTCTAGCTCTGATGCGCGGCGGAGGTGGGCGGTTCCACGTCCGAAGGGAGTAGTTCTACCCGTTCACGAGGGTCCCGACGGCGGCTTCGGCGACCTTCGGCGCGAGCCCGCACAGCTCGTCCTGGGGGGTGCCCTCGAAGCTCGCCACCTGCACGTCGAGCATCTGCCCGGCCGAGACGTCCACGCCCAGGAAGCAGGTCTGCCGGTCGCCCGAGTTGCGGCCGAGCACGGCCGGGAAGCCCGCGACCCGGACCTCCTCCGCCTCCACGTCGAAGCTGCCGTCGGTGTACCAGGCGATGCCGGTGGTGGTGACGGTGGTGATCCGCACGCCGTACGCGCGGTCCTCGCGGGAGAAGTCGCACGTCGGCGACCGGTAGACGCTGGACGTGCCCGCCAGCGGCGGCCGGTCGAGGCCGAGCTGCGCGCGCTGCGCCTCGGTGAGGAGCGCGCACGGGTCGGACTTCCCGACGTCGACCGACTCGGGCCGGTCGACGGGCTCCGCGGCCGACGACGACGCGGGCGCGGTCGAGCCACCCGCGGTCGGGCCACCCGTGGTCGAGCCACCCGTGGTCGAGCCGCCCGCGGTGGGGCCGCCGGCGGCGGTCCCGGACCCGCCCGTCGTCTCGGAACAACCCGCGAGCAGGGCCAGGGCGGCGAGGAGCGGCACGGCACGGCGCATGGGCCGAACGTAGCGGATCGGCCTCACCCGCAAGGGCCGTTCGGCGTCACCGGCAACCGGTGTAGCGGCACGCCACGACGGCCGGCCGCTCGACCGGCGCGCCCGCGTCGATCGACCACGCCAGCCGCACGTACTGGGCGTGCGCCCAGCCCAGCGGGGTAGCGGACGTCGTGCCGCGCCCGCGCCACACCTGCTCGGGCAGCATCCCGCCCGCGTTGGCGGCGGTGGCCATGTCGGCGAGGCGGCCCCGGGCCGCGCGGCGGTCGCCCGCCAGCAGCTCGTACTCGCCGCGCTCCCCCGCGAAGATCGGCCACGTGCGGCCGTACGTGCGGGTGCCGTCCTCGTAGATGTTCCAGGGGCCGCCGTCGGCGCGCTCGCCGTACCCGTCGCCGTTGTAGCGGTGCCAGAAGCGGCCTTCCTTGAGCTGCTCGTCCACGACGCGCACGGTGTCGCGGACCACCGGGTCGTCGGCCGGGCGGACGCCGAGGCGCACCAGTTCGAGGAAGCTCGGGTCCACGGCGGCGCGCTGGTCGATCTCGACGGGGTGGTTGTCGCCGGGGTTGTAGGTGGTGCCCGCGTCGGGCCGGCCGTCCTTGGTGAGCCGCAGGTAGTAGGGCTTCGCGGAGAACGGGCCGGTGCGCGTCACCGTCCACCCCTCGACGCGGCGCTCCCACTCGTCGGCGATGCCGAGGTACCTCGCGGCACGCGGGTCGCCCACCCGGCCGAGCAGGTCGGCCAGGCACACCAGGCCGGCGATCTCGGCGGCGATCGTGCCGGGCGAGTAGCCGCTCTGGTTCTCCCACCGCTCCTGCTGGGTGAACGGCGCGTCCGGTTGGGACACCATGAACTCCGCCGCCGCGACCAGGCCGTCCAGCGTGGACCGGTCGGTGCGGCCCAGCAGGTGGGCCAGCAGCATCGGCGCGGCCTGCTCGTCCTGCTGGACGTTGGTCCAGTACGGCTCGCCGGTGACGCGGGTGTTCTGCGGCAGGTGGCCGTCGGGCTGCTGCTGGACCTCCAGCATGAAGTCGAGGGCGCGGTCGGCGGCGGCGCGGTCGCCGGCGGCGAGCAGGGCACTGGCCACCTGGTACTGGTCGCGCGGCCAGACCAGCGCGTAGGAGCCGAACTCGGGGGCGATCTCCCGGTCGAAGCCGAACGCCCACGGGAAGCCGGGCGCGGCGACGAACGCGCCGGGGTTGCGCTTGTCCTCGGTGGCGGCGAGCACGAGCACCGACGTCTCGTAGAGCGCGCGGTCGGCGGACCGCGGCCGGGCCAGGGACCGGAGGTGGTCCTCCCAGCCCCGGTCGTAGCCGCGGGCGTGCCGGGCGAAGCCCTCGGCCAGCGAGGTGCGGGCGGTGCTCAGCGCCTCCTCCGGGGTGGCGCCGAGGCCGAGGGACAGCGTGGTGCGGCGGTCGTGGACGCCGTCCACGCGCAGGTCGCCGGTCTGGACGACGTTGCCGGTGGTGGACCCGCGCGGGGTGATGCCCTCGTCTGCGACCAGGGCGCTCGCGGACCGGGCGTCCCGGGCGACCAGCGCGTCGGGCCGGTCCACGGCCGAGTCGTCGTCGCCGTCGCGGGACAGGTTCGGGTCGAGCACGACCTGCGCGGTGACGGGCCGGTCGGCGTGCAGCTCCACGTCCGCGAGCACCGCGGCCCGGCCCGGGTCGGTGGTCCAGGTGAACGACGCCCGCCAGCCCTCGCCGCGGAACACCTGGCGGAACCGCAGCCTGCCCACCTGCTCGGTGCGCGGGTCCGCCGCCTCGCGGCCGTCGACCACGAGCTTCAGGTCGCGCGTCGCCGGCGTGCTCAGGTCCGGGTGGAAGACCTCGGTGAGGCCGGTGCGGCCGAGGGTGAACCACACCGGGCTCTCCGCCTGCCGGGCCGTGCCGAAGCCCAGCTTGTCGGCGGGCGCGTAGGTGGCCGGTGGTCCGGGGACGGCGGGAGGTGGTCCGGGGACGGTGAGCGCGCTCGCCAGCAGCGCCGCGACTAACGGGGTCATGCCCCGGGGGTGCGCAGCGCCGAGCGCGCTCAAACGGGTGACCGTAACCTCGGCGGCGTGACGGACACCGGACCGGGGTTGATCGAGGACTACGCGCTGCTGTCGGACCTGCGGACGGCGGCGCTCGTGGGGCGCGACGGGTCGATCGACTGGTTGTGCATGCCGCGGTTCGACTCGCCGTCGTGCTTCTCGCGGCTGCTGGGCACCGAGGACGACGGCCACTGGCGGATCGCGCCGACCGGGGAGGTCCGGTCGGCGACGCGGGCGTACCGCGACGGCAGCCTCGTGCTGGAGACCGTGTTCGAGACGGACGACGGCGTGGTGCGGCTGATCGACACCATGCCGCCCGAGCAGGACCACTGGGACGCCGACACGCGCGTCGTGCGCGTGCTGGAGGGCGTGTCCGGGCAGGTCGAGGTGCGGCTGCGGTGGGTGCTGCGGTTCGCCTACGCCGACTCGGTGCCGTGGGTGCGGCGCGGCGAGCGCGACGGGCAGGAGTGCGTCGTCGCCGTCGCCGGGCCGTCGGCGGTGGCGCTGTACGGCGACCGCCTGCCGTACCGGGTGCCGGGCGCGCGGGCGCACGAGGCGGTGTTCACCGTCTCCGCCGGCGAGCGGCTGTCGTGGGTGATGGAGTTCGCGCACTCTCCCGACGAGCCGCCCGCGCCGGTGGACCCGCTCGGCGAGGTCGCGCGGTCCGAGGCGTTCTGGCTGGACTGGTCCTCGCGCATCACCTACGACGGGCCGCACGCCGACGTCGTGCGGCGGTCGCTGATCACCCTCAAGGGCCTGTCGTACGCGCCGACCGGCGGGATCGTGGCCGCGCCCACCACGTCGCTGCCGGAGACGCCGGGCGGCGGGCGGAACTGGGACTACCGGTACTGCTGGCTGCGCGACGCGACGTTCACGCTGCTCGCGCTGGACAACTTCGGCTGCACCGACGAGGCGCTGGCGTGGCGGAAGTGGCTGCTGCGGGCCGTGGCGGGCGACCCGGCCGACCTCCAGATCATGTACGGCATCGGCGGCGAGCGGCACCTCGTGGAGTGGGAGGTCGACTGGCTGCCCGGGTACCGGGGCGCACGCCCGGTGCGGGTCGGCAACGCCGCCTACCGGCAGCTCCAGCTGGACGTGTACGGCGAGGTCATGGACGCCCTGCACCTGGCGCGGGAGCGCGGGCTGGGCGAGACGCCGGACTCGTGGGCGATGCAGCGCGGCATGATGCGGCACCTGGAGACGGTGTGGCAGCGGCCCGACAAGGGGCTGTGGGAGGTGCGCGGGCCGGACCGGCACTTCACCCACTCGCGGGTGATGCTGTGGGTGGCGTTCGACCGGGCCGTGCGGGCGGTCGAGGAGTTCGGCCTGCCGGGTCCGGTGGACCGGTGGCGGGAGCTGCGCGACGAGGTGCACGCCGAGGTGCTGGCCAAGGGCTGGAACGCCTCGCTGAACTCGTTCACCCAGTACTACGGCGGCACGGAGCTGGACGCGGCGACGCTGCTGGTGCCCGCCGTCGGGTTCCTGCCCGGCGACGACCCGCGCGTGCTCGGCACGCTCGACGCGGTGGCCCGGGTGCTCAAGCGCGGCGACCTCGTGGAGCGCTACCAGACCGGACCGGGGGAGTCCGAAGTGGACGGGTTGGCGGGTGTCGAGGGAAGCTTCCTGGCGTGCTCGTTCTGGTACGTCGACGCGCTCGCGCTGGCGGGGCGGCACGAGGAGGCGCGGGCGATGTTCGACCGGTTGGTGGGGTTGGTGAACGACGTGGGGCTGCTGGCCGAGGAGTACCTCGTGGATGATCATGGCCCGGCGGGGGACGCGGCCGGGGACCGGCACGGCCCGCCGGGGCGGATGACCGGGAACTTCCCGCAGGCGTTCAGCCACCTGGCGCTGGTCAACAGCGCGGCGGTGCTGTTCGGCGGGCACACCCGCGAGGAGCGTCACCGCGGCGGTGCCGCGTGAGGGCCGCGGAGGTGGTGCCCGGCGAGCCGGGCGCGTCGCGCGTCGTCGACCGGCCGGACCCCGCGGCCGGTGACGAGCTGCTCGTCGAGGGCCTGCTGGCCGGCGTGTGCGGCACGGACGTGGAGATCGTCCGCGACGGGTTCGGCACGCCGCCGCCCGGCCGGGACCGGGTGGTGCCGTTCCACGAATCCCTCGGACGGGTGATCTCCAGCCCCACGGCGGACTTCGCGCCCGGTGACCTGGTGGCGGGCGTGGTGCGCCGGCCCGACCCGGAGCCGTGCCCGGCGTGCGCGGTGGGCGCGTGGGACTTCTGCCGCAACGGCCGCTACACCGAGCGCGGCATCAAGGAGCTGGACGGCTACGGCGCGCAGCGCTGGACCGTGCCGCCGGGGTTCGCGATCAGGCTCGACCCGGCGCTGGGCGACGCGGGCGTGCTCACCGAACCGGCGTCCGTGGTGGCCAAGGCGTGGGCGCGGGCGGAGGACGCGGCCGAGCGCACCCACCTGCCCGTCCGGACCGCGCTGATCACCGGCGCGGGCCCGATCGGGCTGCTCGCGGCGCTGCTCGGCGTGCAGCGGGGGCTCGACGTGCACGTGGTGGACCGCGTCGCCGACGGCCGCAAGCCCGACCTGGTCACCGCCCTGGGCGCCACCTACCACCGAGGCGCGGACCGGCTCCCGGCGGACGTCGACGTGGCGATCGAGTGCACCGGCGTCGCGCCGCTGGTCTGGGACTGCGCCCGCCGCGCCTCGGTGACGGTGCTCGCGGGCATCGCGGGCGAGCACGACCCCGTGCCGCTGGACCCGCACGTGTTCGACGAGGTCGTGCTGGGCAACAAGGTGCTGCTCGGCACCGTCAACGCGGGCCTGGCCGACTACCGGGCCGCGGCGGACGCGCTGGCCGACGCGCCGGCGGCGTGGCTGAACGGCCTGATCACCCGGCGCGTGCCGCTGGAGCGGTTCACCGAGGCGTTCGAGAAGGGCGAGGACGACGTGAAGGTGGTCGTGGACCTGACCTGACCTGCTCCGGCCTGACCCGGCCGGACCCGGCCGGACCTGACCCCGCCGGCTAGCCGCGCCGCAGCAGCTCGTCGATCGACTCCGGCCGCATGGGCTTGGCGAAGAACCAGCCCTGGCCGGTGTCGCAGCCGATGCGGTGCAGGCGCTTGGCCTGCGCCGGCGTCTCCACGCCCTCCGCGGTGACGCCCAGCTGGAGCGCGTGCGCCAGCTGGACGAGGGTGGAGACGATCTGCGCGTCCACGGCGTCCTCCTCGTCGGCCGCGCGCAGGCCCTCCATGAACGAGCCGGCGATCTTCAGCTCGTGCACGGGCAGGTGCTTGAGGTAGGCGAGGTTGGAGTAGCCGGTGCCGAAGTCGTCGATGGCGATGCGCACGCCCATGTCCGACAGGACGCGCAGCGCCTCCAGCGGCTCGTCGGCGGTGCCCATGATCGCGCTCTCGGTCAGCTCCAGCTGGAGGTGGTGCGGCGGCAGGGCGCACTCGTCGAGGATGCGCTTGACGTCCCGCACCAGCTCGGGGTCGCGGGACTGGCGCACGGCCAGGTTCACCGACACGAACGGCGCGTCCTCGCCGAACTCGTCCAGCCAGCGGCGGGCCTGCTCGCACGCCTTGCGCAGCACCCAGCGGCCCAGCGGGACGATGAGGCCGGTCTCCTCGGCCAGCTCGATGAACCGGTCGGGCGCGAGCCGGCCGAACTCGGGGTGCTGCCAGCGCACCAGCGCCTCGACGCCGACCACGACGCCGTCCTCCAGCCGCACCAGGGGCTGGTAGTCGACGTAGAACTCGTCGCGCTCCAGGGCGGCGGGCATGGTCGCGGACAGCGTGAAGCGGGCGACCTCCTTGGCGTTGCGCTCCGGGTCGTACAGCGCCCAGCGCGACTTGCCGTCGGCCTTCGCCCAGTACAGCGTGATGTCGGCGTCGCGCATCAGGTCGGCCGGGGTGGTGCCGGCCAGGGCGCGCTCCACGATGCCGATCGACGCGGACACGGTCAGCTCGTGGCCGCCGATGCGGATCGGGGACTCCAGCTCGCGCAGCACGCGGTCCGCGACGCTGACGATGTCCTGGGTGTCCCGGGAGCCCTCCACCAGGATCACGAACTCGTCGCCGCCCATCCGGGCGACCAGCTTGCCCTCGCCGGACACCGCGTCGCGGAGCCGCCGGCCGACCTCGACCAGGAGCTGGTCGCCGATGTCGTGGCCCAGGCTGTCGTTGATCACCTTGAACCCGTCGAGGTCCAGGTAGCACAGGCCGGCGCGCTGCCGGGCGCGGTTGTTGAACACCCGGACCAGCCGCTCCAGGAACAGCGCCCGGTTGGGCAGGCTCGTCAGGTGGTCGTGCAGGGCCTGGTGGCGCAGCCGGTTCTGGAGCAGGTGGCGGTCGGTGACGTCCTCGATCATCGCCACCTGGTACTGCGGGTCGCCGTGGTCGTCGCGCACCAGCGACAGCGTCAGGTGCGTCCACACCTGCTCGCCGTCGGCGCGGCGGAACCGCTTCTCGGCCCGGTAGTGGTCGCACTCGCCCGCGGTGAGCTGGTCGTAGAGCCGCCAGACGCTGCCGCCGTCCTCCGGGTGCATCAGGTCGCGGATGTTGTACTGCCGCATCTCCTCGACGCTGAAGCCCAGCATGTCCTGCAACGCCTGGTTGACGTCGAGGATGCGGCCCTCGATGTCGGCGATGCCGATGCCGATGGCGGCCTCGGTGAACATCGCGCGGAACCGGGCCTCGGACGCGCGCAGCGCCGCCTCGGCCTGGTCGCGGGCGTCCAGCACGGCGGCGCGGATCGCCTCCTGCTCGGCGAGGGTGCGCTCGCGCAGCGCCCGGGCGTACCCGGCGGCCAGCGCGCCCTGGAGCGCGGCGAGGCGGGAGCGCACCAGCTCGTCGGGCGCGATGCCCAGCTCGGTCAGCAGGTCGTCGCCGAGCAGCTGGACGGTGCGGCCCAGCGTGTCGGTGCCGGTGAAGTGCGCCTCGACCAGGCGCGCGCCGATCTCGTAGCCGGGCGCGGTGCGGAACGGGCTCGCGTGCAGCGCGTGCACCAGCACCTCGGTCAGCGCCTGGAGGTGCTCGGCGACCTCGGTCCGGGTCATCGGGACGTAGCTGCTGCCGATGACCGCCGTGGCCCAGGTCCGCGCGAACGACTCCGCCCCGGCCAGTACGGCGGGGTCGAGGTTCGATCGGCCCGGTGCTGCCACCCGATGGTCAACCTGTTCCGTCATGTCCGCCGGCCTACCGCCACACCCGCAGAGGATACGGCCGCCCGCCGGACGGAGTCGACAACTCGGCCGGGTGCGCCTTCACCCGACGGCGCATCACCCGGCCGGGTCACGCGCGACGTGGTCAGTCCCGCCCGGGTCCCGCCCATCAGGGTTTCCGCCCCACCGCGCCGAAGCCGAGGAAGTGCGCGGCGCCCTCGTCCACGTCGTCAGGCGACTCCGGGTGCCACAGCGGCAGCCGCGCCACGCCGGGCGGCACCAGCTCGAACCCCGTGAACAGCGCCTCCACCTCCCGCTTCGGGCGGTAGGTCATCTCGCTGACGCCGCGGTCGTAGGTGTTCTTGGCGTCGTTCCACACCGGGTCCCACTCGCCCTCCTCGTAGCCCGCGTGCGAGAGGACCAGGAAGCTGCCGGGCGGGACGGCGTCCCGGTACGCGGCGACGATCCCGCGCGGGTCCTCGTCGTCCGGCACGAAGTGCAGCAGGGCGACCATGAGCACGCCGATGGGCCGGCCGAAGTCCAGCAGCCCGCGCACCTCGGGGGAGCGCACGACGGCGTCGACGTCCCGCATGTCGGTCTGGAGGACGTTGACCAGCGGGTTGCCGGTGAGGATGGCCCGGCTGTGCGCCACCGCGACCGGGTCCCGGTCGACGTAGACCACCCGCGCGGACGGGTCGACGGCCTGCGCGATCTCGTGCACGTTGCCCACGGTCGGGATGCCGGAGCCCAGGTCGAGGAACTGGCGGACGCCCCGCGACAGCAGGTGGCGCACCGCCCGGCGCAGGAAGGACCGGTGGTTGAGGATCAGGGTCTTGAGCACCGGCACGTCGGCGAGCACCCGGTCGGCCACCGCCCGGTCGACGGCGAAGTTGTGCGCGCCGCCGAGCCAGTAGTCGTAGACCCTCGCGATGCTCGGCCGGCCCAGGTCGATGTCCCCCGGTGCCCAGTCCGGCCGCTCCACGCTCTCCAAGCCCGTTCTCCTCACGGCCGCGCGATTCCACCGTTGCGGTGACCCACACATCATGGGCCAATCCGGTGAGTTAGCACACCGCTCGTTTGCGCTGTTCTCCCGGATGGATCACCCCGCGTCCCGTCACCGGGGAGAATGTCCCCCTTGTGGGCTACCTCTGGATCGCCGGTGCGGTCGCGGTGACCGCCGCGGCGGTGCTGCTCGTCCTGCGGCACCGCAACGGGCAGCACCTGCTCGTCCCCACCCTGGTCGGCTCGATCGGGGCGTTCCTGCTGGTCGCGGGCTGGCTGTTCGCCGTGGACCCGAACGCGCCGAAGAACGAGGCGATCAAGACCGGCGGCCTGGCGGGCGGCGCGGTCGTCGCGCTGTACGCGCTGTGGCTCAACGACCGCCGCCGGCGGACGGACGAGGACCGGCAGGCGATCGAGGTGCGGCGGCAGCAGCTGGAGGACCAGCGCGCCGAGCACGACCGGTCGCGCGTCGCCGACGAGCGGTTCGCCCGGTCCGTCGAGCTGCTCGGGCACGACGCCGAGCAGGTGCGGGTGGGCGCGATGCACGCCCTCGCGGGCCTGGCCCGGTCCCGCGGGGAGTACCGGCAGACCGTGCTCGACGTGCTGTGCGCCTACCTGCGGCGGCCGTTCGCCACCACCGACGTCGGGACGGGGCCGGTCGACGGGCGGGAGCTGGAGGTCCGGCTCACCGCGCAGCGGCTGATCGCCGACCTGCTGCCGCGCGACGACGACCCGGCCGCCGGCCGCTACGACCTGGACCTGACCCGGGCCTACCTGGAGTACTTCGACATCTCGCACCGCCAGGTGGGCCTGCTCGTCCTGCGCGCCGCCCACCTCGCCGAGTCGAACTCGTTCCACCACTCGGTGGTCCGCACCGGCGCGTGGTTCACCGACGCGGTCAGCGAGGGCAGGCTGCACGTGCACGACGTGACCTTCCACGGGAAGGCGTGGTTCAGCCGCTTCACCTGCCGCGACCGGGTCGACTTCGCGCGCACCCGGTTCCTCGGGCCGACGAAGTTCGCCGACTCCCGGTTCACCGCCGAGGCGGGGTTCGCCGACGCCGTGTTCACCCGGCCGGTCGACTTCACCGGCGCCCGGTTCCTGGGCGGGGTGGACCTGCGGGTGGCCGGGTCGGAGGGTGCGGCCACGATCGGGATGCACGTGGCGCTGGACCACGGCAACGCGCTGCCGGACGGCTGGGTGGTCGAGCGCCGCCCCGACGGCACCGGCCTGGTGAGGAGCTGACCGTGCGCGGACGCGGGTTGTTGCTGGCGAGCGTGCTCGCCGCGCTGGTCGTGACGGTGGGGACGACCACCGCGCTGCTGCTGGTCGACCCGAGGCAGCCGAAGGCGGAGGCGATCAAGACCGGCGGCCTGGCGGGCGGCGCGGTCGTCGCGCTGTACGCGCTGTGGCTCAACGACCGCCGCCGCCGCACCGAGGAGGCCCGGCACGAGCTGGACAGCGCCCGGCACGCCCTGGAGAGCGAGAAGGTCGCCGACGAGCGGTTCGCGCGCGCCGTGGAGCTGCTGGGCAACGAGGCCGACCAGGTCAGGGTGGGGGCGATGCACGTGCTGGCCGGGTTGGCGGGCAGCGCGCCGCGCTACAAGCAGACCGTGCTCAGCGTGCTGTGCTCCTACCTGCGGCAGCCGTTCGAGCACGCGTCGCTGGTGGAGAAGCCCGAGGACCCCGAGCAGGCGTACTTCGGGGACCCGGAGCGGCGGGCGGCCGAGGTGCCGCAGGCCGACGACCGGGAGATGACCGTGCGGATGACCGCGCAGCGCCTGATCACCGACCTGCTGCCGTGGGGTGAGGACCCGGACGCGACGCCGTACCAGCTGGACCTGACCGGCGCGAAGCTCGTGCACTTCCGGCTGGAGGGCCGCCGGTTCGGCCGGCTCGTCGCCCGCCGCGCCCGGTTCTACGGCATCACCGCGTTCCGCGAGGTCGAGCTGGTCAAGCCCGCGCTGTTCTCCGGCGGCGAGTTCCTCGGGCGGGTGGACTTCCGGGACGGGAGGTTCGCCGGCGGCCTCTCCTTCCAGGACGTCTCCTTCGCCCGCGAGCTGAACGTCACCGGCGCCCGGGTCGGGGTGTTCCTGCACGTCGGCCCTCGGCCGCCGGAGGTCGTCGGCGCGCTGGCGCTGTCGCCGGGCACCGCGCTGCGGGTCGACCCGGCGGGGTGGCCGCTAACCGGTGGCGGGGAGCCCGCGCGCGCTGAGGACCATGTCCAGCAGGACTGACGCCGCCGCGCCGACCGCGGGCGCGGCGACCACGACCACCTCCGCGGCGGGCGCGTCCACCACCTCGACGAACCTGGCGCGCGTCCGCTTGCCCGCGAACGACCGGGGCACCAGCGCCACGCCCAGCCCGAAGCCGACGAAGTCGAGCAGCGAGTGCACGTCGTTGACCTCGACCGCGACCCGCCGGTCGACCCCGGCGGTGGCCAGGGCGCGGTCCACCTCGTCGCGCGTGCCCCAGTCCGGGTGGAAGTCCACGAACGCCTGACCCGCGAGGTCGGCGAGCCGCACGGACGAGCGCTGCGCGAAGCCCGTCCCGGGCCCGCAGGCGAGGACCATCGGCTCGCTGGACAGGGTCGCCACCTCCAGGTCGTTCCCGACCTGACCGGCCGCGACCCGGCCGGGCGTGGCGAACGCGAGGTCGAGCCGGCCCGCGCGGACCAGGTCGACCAGCTCGCCCGACCCGGCCTGGCGCAGCCGGATCTCCACGCCGGGGTGCAGCTCGTGGAACCGGGCCAGCACGGCGGGCAGGTGCACGGCGTGCAGGCACTGCACGCTGCCCACGGCCAGCGTGCCGCGCAGCAGGCCCTGCACGGCGGCCACCGCGTCGCGGGCCGCGTCGATCGTGCCCAGCGCGCGGCGCGCCTCCACCAGCAGGGCGCGGCCGGCCTGGGTCAGCTCGACCTGCCGGGTGCTGCGCACGAACAGCGGCGCGCCCAGCTCCACCTCCAGCGCGCGGATCGACGCGGACAGCCCCGACTGGGCGACGTGCATCCGGCGCGCGGCGCGCGTGAAGTGGCACTCCTCGGCCACCGCCACGAAGTACTCCAGCTGGCGCAGTTCCACGATCCCGGCACCCGCCCGTGTATTCATCACCCGTGCTGCTGAATGGCATCAGGTCCTTCTGTTGGACAGCTTAATGCGTTCGGCCCAAGCTGGAACCGCACAAAGTGACGACACAGGAGGAAGGTCCACGATGCTGACTCGCCGTATCGGAGGTGTCGAGGTCAGCGCCATCGGCCTGGGCGGGATGCCGATGTCGCTGGCCGGCCGCCCCGAGCGCGACCGGTCGGTCGACACCATCCGCACCGCGCTCGACAAGGGCGTGACCCTGATCGACACGGCCGACGCGTACTCGGCCGACCACACCGACTTCGGGCACAACGAGGAGCTGATCGCCGAGGCCCTCAAGGGCGTCGACGGCGTCCTGGTCGCCACCAAGGGCGGCCACACCCGCACGCCGGACGGCGGGTGGGGGCTCGACGGGCGGCCCGAGTACCTCAAGGCCGCGTGCGAGGCGTCGCTGCGCCGGCTCGGGGTCGACGCGATCGGGCTCTACCAGTTCCACCGGCCCGACCCGGAGGTGCCGGTGGCGGAGTCGGTGGGCGCGCTCGCCGAGCTGCTCGACGAGGGCAAGATCAGGCTCGCGGGCGTGTCGAACTTCGACCCGGCGCAGATCCGCGAGGCGAACGAGGTGCTCGGCGGCCGGCTGGCGAGCGTGCAGAACCAGTTCTCGCCCGCGTTCCGCTCCAGCGAGCCGGAGCTGGAGCTGTGCGCGGAGCTGGACATCGCGTTCCTGCCGTGGAGCCCGCTCGGCGGCATGGGCTCGGCCGGGCAGCTCGGCACCAGGTTCGCCGCGTTCGCCGAGGTCGGGGAGGCGCACGGGGTGAGCCCGCAGCAGGTGTGCCTGGCCTGGATGCTCGCCAAGGCGCCGCAGGTCGTGCCGATCCCCGGCGCGTCGCGGCCCGCGAGCATCGCCGACTCGGCCGACGCGGTGCACGTCCGGCTGACCCCGGAGGAGTTGCGGCGCCTGGACGGGTGACCGGTCCCCGGATGCGGGACGGGGCGGGTGGCCCGATGATCTAGGCCATCCGTACCAGCACAGCGGGCCGAACGGGGGCGTCGATGGCGATGCGCACCCGTCCGCGCACCCCCGCCGCCCGACCGGGTGCCCCGCCGATCACGCCGGAGGGGGTCGGGACCGCGTGCTGCGGTCCCGACCCCCTCCGGCGTGTCCTCACCCGGTGGCGGGACCCGCCCGAGCGCAGGGCGACCCCGTGGGCGTTGCTCCGTTTTCGTGACCAATTAACACGAACCCTGGTGAATTGGTGAAACGGACGGCACACTGCCCATCGAGTCAACCCCTGCACTGGCTCAAGGAGTCCCGATGAAGACCTTCGCCCGCTCCGCCACGTCCCTGATCGCCGCCGCCGGACTGGTCCTCTCCGGCCTCGCGGCCACCACCGCCACCGCCGCACCCCCCACCTCCACCGCCGACGCCCCCGTGGGCGATCACGCCATGGGCTCGCAGATCCGCAAGCACGAGGGCCAGGGCCAACGCCGGTCGGTCGGCACCGACCCGGGCGCCCAGGCCGTCGTGCACGGCATCGACGTCAGCGGCCACCAGGGCAACGTCGACTGGGCGTACTGGTGGAACCAGGGCAAGCGGTTCGCCTACGTCAAGGCCACCGAGTCCACCAACTACCGCAACCCGTACTTCGCCCAGCAGTACAACGGCTCGTACAACATCGGCATGATCCGCGGCGCGTACCACTTCGCGCTGCCCGACCGGTCCGGCGGCGCGGCCCAGGCCGACTACTTCATCGCCAACGGCGGCGGCTGGTCGCGCGACGGCCGGACCCTGCCGGGCGCGCTCGACATGGAGTACAACCCGTACGGCTCGACCTGCTACGGCCTGTCCAAGGCGGGCATGACGTCGTGGGTGCTGTCGTTCAGCGACCGCTACCACGCCCGCACGGGCCGCTGGCCGGTCATCTACACGTCCACGAGCTGGTGGAACCAGTGCGTCGGCGGCGACTTCAGCTCCACCAACCCGCTGTGGGTGGCGCGCTACTCCACCTCGGTGGGCACGCTGCCCTACGCCTGGCCGTTCCACACGATCTGGCAGTACTCGTCCTCGCCCATCGACCAGAACGAGTTCAACGGCGCCTACGACCGCCTGCAGGCGCTGG